>JAYSPU010000118.1:0-4361 GCA_043721935.1 Bacteroidota bacterium
AGGATATAATATTCCCGCAACATAATGAGTAGTATTTCGCCCAACATCACGATCCTGTCTTTTTTGCACTGAGAGTTTTAAAATTTATGCGTGGTAAAAAAATAATAAAGTCGAACCGTTGCTTGTTCGTTAAAAGCGATGTTTATCCGATATGTTTTTTGTCCTGTGTCCTGTTGTTTTTTGTTGGTCAGTTTGATGTCAGCACGGTCGCAATACAGTTGCAGCGAACACATTTGTTGTCGAATATATTCCTACCTGACAATAATTTTCTTCAACAAAACTTGCCTTTTGTCATTCACAACTTGTAAGATATAAGTACCGCTATTCAGTTTATCTTTTTGTAAGACAAGTTGATTTCCGGAAAAGGGAATGGATTTAATTTGATGCCCGAGTACATTTGTGATAGTAATCGTTCCGGTAGTATATTCTTTGAAGGAAAGAATTGTATGATCAATGAAAGGATTGGGTGAAACTACCAACGAAAAATTATTTTCCTGACTTGTAGACGATACCGAAGTGAGAGGACTTGTATTTTTATATAAAGTTCCATGTGTAGTTCCTGCCCATATCGTATTTCCGTCTCTTGATTTTTCCAGGGCGTAAAATCCGGCAGAATCAAAAAGTTCAGTAGTCCAGTTTGCGCCATTGTCCTCAGAAGAATAAATGTAATATCCACTGGTTGGATTAGGAATGTACCACAGTTTTGTATTCACAGCTAATACACCCTGAAAAGATCCTGGGACATTCAAAATCGGCGGCCATGTATTGATTTGGTCAGATGTAACATAGAGCGTATTTAAACCGGGAATGAAAGTGATTCCTAAAAATGTTTTGCTGAATGAAATTTGTCCGGAATCGCTGTAAGTCATAATGACATTAGGAGGCAAGTTCCATGTAGAACCAAAGTCGGGAGAATATGCAACACCATGTCCATTTAAAGCAGCCATTATTGTATCACCGATTAGTCGAATAGAGCCTCTTGTTTTTGATTTGATAATAGGGAAAGGAGGCTGTGTAACAGATGACGAATTCCATGTACTTCCGCCGTCAACTGTTTTATAGAGCAAGCCATTACTGGTTAAGATTCCTTCCCGACTGTTTTTCATTTGTACAATTGGGGGGCGAGTAATCGAACCTGCAAATACGCGGACCCATGTAGTGCCTCCGTTAATTGTTCTGTATAAGTCAACAGAGTTTGATTTAAAGCCTGTGTCTTTGCTTAGAATGGTTAATGAACGCGGCACGAAGCTAATCGTAATACCTCGAGAACCGGCCCATGTTTGTCCACCGTCAATTGTTTTATATAATGAATCCATATCTGTTATAAACCAACATACGCTATCATTTAGTGCACTTATTTCGCGAATGACTTGTTGTCCCGGTGTTTGAAAGATTTGAGTCCATTGTGCATTACTATTGAACGCATTGAAAAAAAAGTAAATGAAAATCAGCAAATATTTTTTCATGAAAGTATTTTAATAAGGTAAAGATTGGATTACAAAAAAGTGTTTCAACCGAAATATACAGAATGGAAATGAAATTAACTAACGGCATAGAAGCGGAAAAGTAATAGCAAATATGTCGTTTAAAAATAGTTAAACAAAAAAAGGCGCAACAAATTTATCATTGCGCCTTTTTTCTTCAAAATTATTTTTATTAGGCGTACTGACAAATAATTCCGCCCATGATTATAAAATTCAGCATCCAGTAAAAGAAATTAATCATAATGTATTTACCACTTTTTCTCTCGAACATTGCATTGATTGCAATAACCGGTAAAATAATAAAGATAGAAGAAAGAGCACCGTGCATTGCACCATGTTTGAACGTACGGAAGTTCGTTCCGTATTTATCCATAAATGCTTTTACCATACTACCGGCTTCAGAAGTTGGATCCATAAAGTTCGGTTGATTTTGTACAATTGAATTCAAGGCTAGCTGGTGTATTGTTAAAAACTGCATTGACATAGCAAGAAAAATACTCAGTATAAAGGTCAATCCGAATATCATTGCCATGTTAGCGCCTTTCATTTTATCAGGCGACATATCAGCGGCCTGCATCCAGGCGTTTCCAAATACTTTTGGATTGTACCAGATAAATCCGGTCACAAGTGGTACCAATGCGGTAAGGAGGATTACGATCCAATTCATGGTGTAGGGTTTTTGGGTTTGAGTATTGTATTGCAAAACAAAATAAAAGTTACACGAGGCACCATTAAGTTATAAACCTAACGAAGAGAAGTAACTCTGAAATTGGATGTAATTCGAAAAATGGCTTAAAAATGATAACCGATTCCACCCGTGATAAAACGAGGTGCAAAATCGAGTTTTGCAGAGCTGTAAGGTGAGTTCTCTTCTGATTCAACTGTGAGAAGATGACTTTTGTTAACGACAAACATAACAGCGCCATTGATGCCAATGACCCATCCCGATTCACCAAGGCGCCAGTTCCAGCCAAAGGTTACTCCCAAAGCCTGACTGTATTCACCACTGATTTTACGAATTAATAAACTGTCTTTTGCATACGGAGTAAGCTGTGTGGCTTCCGTCCGCATAATCATTCCGGAAATTCCCAATACGGCTTCTTTGTTACTGTGATAAGGAAGCTCGAACATTGTGTACGGATCCGATCCATTAAATGAAACTGTCAGATTTGCACGAACCATTTGAAGTTGCGTCAATCCTACACGTTGAAATTTTCCATTGTGTTCTGCACGCAATTCCGGTTGACCATACATGCCTGAAACCTGCATTCCGATACCTGCACCTCTGAAACGAAAAATTTCTGCTGCTAGTTCAGCTTCACCAATAGCTGTGTAGTTAAAATCAATACGGTATTGGTTATCCAATTCCGTTTTGCTTTTCAATACAGCCGCCAGATCCCCATTGTTGCTTAACACACCACCGCGAAAGGAGAGTTTAAATGGATTTCGTTCAGGCAAAGATACCTGACCTTTTACATTGGCTGACAGGATAAAAAACCAGATTAATAGAAAGGCGGATAGTCGTGTTTTCAAACGTTCTTAAGAAGGGACGTGAAGGTATAGAATCAGTTTGGAAAAAACAGGATTTAATAAATTTCGGAGAAAAAATGTGGAATTAAATAACCTCAATCGAGGAGCACTGTGTACAAAAAAAGAAAGTATCGTTTTTTGAAAATTTTAGGAATTCGGTATAAGCCCCTCATTATAAGGACTAAATGGCGAGAAAACCATGTTTACATAGCTTTATAAAGGGCAGGCACGTTCTTTTTATAAATAATATTGTAAGTGTTTGATCAGTATTTAATAAAATGGATTTCATGAGTTGAAATAAATCATCAACAATTCTTCAAAGATCAATTCATGGTTTCATTCAACACTTTTAAAAGTATGTCGAATGCGAACAAGAATTAAATTTGTAAAGTGAATGTGTAAATTGGGTTTACAAATAATTCTTTTTGTTTCATTATGACTGATCAACTGTTCGCAAATAGGGTTTGACAGTAATGCTGTCAAACCCTATTTTTTTCGTTAAACAAATCAGAAAAATTTTCCAACAACTTATTTCTCATTGAAAAGAACAGTAGCAAGTGTTTGCCCTACTGCTTTCAATGTTGTTCTGTCAATGACATCCATATTGTCTTTGTGAGTATGCCAGTGAGAAGGAAATCCGGATCGGTTCGACGGATCAGAATGAATAATGTCAATAGAAGGAATGTTCATTCGATTCACATAGACGTGATCGTCAATTACCCAACCGCCATCGTCGTATAAAAAGTATTGGCTGTATCCGAGTCTTGTTGCTGCACCCCAGACTTTATCCAGTACAAAAGAAGCATTCTGTTTTGATCCGCCTTCCCAGCGGAACTGTGCATTTTTTCCGCCTGTCATGTCGAGCAGGATTCCATAGAGAGCAGTATAATTCGGGACGTGATTGTTTTTCGTCCAGTATTGAGTACCCAATGCATAGGAGTCTTCCGACTCCGGACCACCGCCTTCTTTTCCCCAATCTTCTGCATCGAATAATGCGAGATCAACACCAACAGAAGGTTTTTCATCGTGCATTATTCTGGCGAGTTCCATTAAAATACCAACTCCGCTTCCGCCATCATCAGCACCAAGAGAAGGACGATCTTTTTTTTCAGTATCCTGATCGGACCACGGACGAGTGTCCCAATGTGCAAAAAGCAAGACACGATTTTTTACTTCGGGATTAAATGAGGCAATGATATTTCGGAACTTAAGTAAAGTTCCATCAAACGCACTAAGCGTTCCGGATTGCACATAAACAGTATCGGCCCATTTTTTCAATTCAGCAATCAGATAGTCTCCGCATTTGATATGTGCTTGTGTATTCGGAACACGCGGACCGAATGCAAC
>JAYSPU010000119.1:0-9655 GCA_043721935.1 Bacteroidota bacterium
GAGTGAAAACGCGCCACCGGTTTTAAATTCGGGGTGTGGTTGATTTACCAAAGTTATTTCTTTTCCGGTTGCCTTATTGATTCTGAATACTTCATTGTATTCATCGCCAAGTGGCATTCCATTGTCAAACATTGCTGCTCGAATTCCCATTGATTGAGTGACAGGAATTTTTTTCGTATAAATGGCAGAAGAAGGCAAAGGATCTGAACCATTTTCTGTGTATCGAATTTCTCCTTTTGTATACGACGAAGAAAGTTCAACGAACAAGGCATCGCTACCATTTGGACTTACACGAGCCAATATTTCAAACAATGCTTTTGAATATTTCAATTTTAAAAAATACAAGTATTTGAAATGAAAGCTAAGTCGGTTGACAAAGCCTTCGAAATTTTTTTTCTCTTTCGGTGTCCATAAATCTTCCGCCAAGGCAGCCATACGAGGGAAAACCATTTCCTGTATGCGCTCAGGAGTTGTAATGTACTCTGTCCACACATTTCCTTGCGCTCCTAAAATATGCTTTGCTTGTTCAGCATTCAACACATCGGGAATCGGGTCAAATCGATACACTTGCTGTATCGGTAAATAACCACCGATTGCAAGTGAACCTGCTGTGTTGCGGGATTGATACATGTCAAAATAAACATGACTGGCCGGAGCCATGATTACATCGTGCCCTTTCACTGCTGCATCCGTCCCTCCTTTGTATCCTCGCCAGGACATTACAACGGCTGAAGGATCCAGACTATCGTTCAGGATTTCATCCCAACCAATTCCAGTTTTATTTTTTGTTTTTAAATATGAAACGATACGATTTGTGAAATAATACTGCAATTCACTCTCATCTTTCATTCCTTTTTCTTTCATGAACTGCTGACAAAAAGCAGACGCCTTCCATCTGTCCTTCGGAACTTCATCACCGCCAATGTGAATGTATGGACCGGGAAATAATTCCGAAACCTCTGACAATACATTTTCTAAAAAGGAAAAGGTTTCTTCCGTCGGACACAGAACATCTTTATAAACTCCCCATGTTTTACCCGTTTCAAAAGGTCCTGATGTGCATGCAAGGTTTGGATACGCTGCAAGTAAAGCCATTGCATGCCCCGGCATTTCGATTTCAGGTATAACTGCTATATGCCGTTCTGTTGCATATCGTACTATTTCCCGAATGTCATCTTGCGTATAAAAACCACCGTTCGGAATTGAGTCATACACTTCAGGTTGTCCACCATAATGACCAACAAGAGTTCCTTTTCTCCATCCGCCAATCTTCGTTAGCAACGGATATTTTTTTATTTCAATTCGCCAGCCCTGATCATCTGTCAAATGCCAGTGAAAAGTGTTCATCTTGTACATGAGCATCCAATCGAGGTATTGCTTCACAATTTCTTTTGAAAAAAAATGCCGCGAAACATCAAGATGCATACCTCTATATATAAATCGTGGAGCATCTTCAATTTCCACGGAAGGAATTGACAACGAATTCATTTTTGCAGGCGGAGCCAGTTGCTTCAGTGTTTCAAATGCATACAATACTCCTGCTCCATCACTTGCATTTATGGAGATTCCATAAGTATCGATTCGCAAAGCATAACCTCCCGGAGGCAGATTCTTAACTTGACGAATATAGATTTGCTTGTCGGCCGACTTTCCATTCACAGACTTCAACGAAATACCGTATTGTTTCTGAAGGTAATTCGTGAAGACGCTTACTTCGTTTCCAAAAGCACCAGGGGCGAAAATAGTAATAGATGAGTCGAGTCGGAAAGAACCATTTCCTTCCACTAATTTAGCTGGAAGCGGAATCACAGGATACGTTTCACCATTGGCAAATTGCATGCAGGACACTAAACCGATTAGTATAATTGAGCATAAAAATTTCATACCTCAATAGTACGCCGAAAGATTTTTTCTTCCATGTAGTCACAAAAAAAAAGCTGCACCGGAGTGCAGCTTTTAAAGAAATTTTTAACAGTTACTGTAATTTTCGAACATTAACAGCATTCTGTCCTTTTTTACCGTCGATCAGTTCAAACTCAACACTGTCGTTTTCACGGATTTTCTCAATGAGCCCGCTGTGGTGCACAAACACCTCAGTCTGATCATCATCTGTAACAATAAATCCAAATCCCTTGGACTCATTAAAGAATTTTACTTTACCGGTTTTCATTGGGTAATTAGGGTTGTGTTCACAATGGACAATTGTCCCGCTTCAACTGCCATTGAGAGTAATTATTTATTTAACTGCGGGTGATCTTACACCAAAGGTAAAATAATATCAATTTCCTGCAAGTCCGTTTTACGGCTAGGCCCCGCCCAATAGCTCTTTAACCAATTGAGAAACAATCTTATTGTCGGCGCGACCGGAAAAATGTTTGGATGCTACTCCCATAACTTTTCCCATTTCTCCCGGAGTTTTTGCACCAAGAGAAGCAATTATTGCAGTCAGCTCTTTCCTGATTTCAGGTTCCGATAGTTGCGAAGGCAAGTATTTTTCAATGACATTGATTTCTTCAATTTCGGTTTTTGCCAGGTCATCACGATTTTGCTGATTGAAAATATCAAGAGACTCCTTCCTCTGCTTGACCAGTTTTTGGAGCATTTTTATTTCATCGTCAGCAGAAATTACTCCACCACCGGAAGTCTTGGCTAAAAGGATAGCCGACTTCACCGCACGTAAAGCCCGAACAGCAGCTTCTTCTTTTTTAAGCATGGCCGACTTAAGATCTGTGTTGATGGTTTCTTCTAAGGACATATGAATGGGATTAATAGATTTATGATTGTGCAGGTTGAAGGTAAAAAAATATAACAAATGGGTAAAGCAATCAACTCGGTAAATTTATATTAAAGGAAATTTTATGAAGCACTTTGTTATCTGATGTATCGGTGAGTCAACCTGTCAGCATCCGTTACCCTTCAATAACTGTTAACTAACCAACTGACAACTGACTAACTTATAACAGACCAAATGACAAAAAAAAGTCCTCCCGGGGGAAGGAGGACTTGAAACGAAACTCAACTTAACATGAAAATTTAATCAACATTATCGTGTAGGAAGGAGTTGTTCTGGCGTAGTTCACCTTTTTTCTCTTCTTCGCTTAACGTATATCTTGAAACACTTGATTCGCTTGAATGCGGAACAGAGTCAAGCTTTACATTCCTTCTTTTAAAAGCAGGCTCTTTCTCCATATCTGAAATACTTGAACCACCCATTTTGTAACTAAGATTTTTCAGTTTACGAATGCGTTCCTGCGACTTTCTCAATTGTTCTTCCGTTGGATCTTCCGCTTCATTGTCATACAGATCATAGACCTTTTTTGACTCACCAAAGTTGTCGTCTTTTAATTCAGCCAGAGGTTCTTTCACCTGAGAAGTAACATTGAATTCGAATGTCAGTTCTTTATCAAGTGGAGTTGCTTCGGATTGAATTTCTTTTTTCAAACTTGGCTCTAGAATTTCTCGCTCTGTAGAAGGAGCTACATCATCCAAAGAAGGAATTACAGCAACCGGTTTTACTTCGTCATTCAACTTATGAACGGTCTTTGTACCTTCTTTAATTTTTATAATCTCCGTTCCCAATTCTTCACGGGTTTTAAATCCGGTTGCGATAATGGTTACGCTCAATTTTTCACCTAAACTGTCGTCCTGACAATTACCCCAGATGATATCAGCTGTCAGTCCGGCCTGATCCTGAATAAAGTCGGTGATGTCACCAATCTCATCCATGGTAACTTCTTTACTACCGGAAGCGATGTTCATTAATATGTATCGTGCACCTTTAATATTGTTATCGTTCAATAACGGTGAAGCCAATGCTAATTCAACGGCTTTTGTCGCGCGGTGTTCGCCTTCAGCAACAGCAGATCCCATGATAGCAACACCACTGCTTTGAACAGCTGTTTTCACATCTTCAAAATCAACGTTTATATAACCTGTAACAGTTATAATTTCTGCAATCCCTTTTGCCGCTGTTGTTAAAATATCATCAGCATGTGAAAAAGCCTCTGATAATTTTAAATTACCAAACATCTCGCGCAATTTTTCATTACGGATGACGATGATGGTATCAACACTTGACTTTAATGCTTCAATACCTTCATCGGCCTGATGCTTTCTTTTCTTTCCTTCGAAATCAAATGGAATAGTTACGATGCCCACAGTAAGGATCCCCAATTCCCTCGCTGCTTGTGCAATAATCGGAGCTGCACCTGTTCCGGTACCTCCACCCATTCCTGCAGTGATAAATACCATCCGTGTATTTTCAAATAAAATTTTACGGATGTCATCAATGTTTTCAATTGCTGCATTTTTTCCTACCTCCGGAATTGAACCCGCGCCGCGACCTTCTGTAAGGCTGCTTCCAAGTTGAATTTTAGTTGGTACAGGAGAAATTTCCAATGCTTGTGCATCTGTGTTACAGACGACAAATTCTACGCCTTTAATTCCCTGGCGGTACATATGATTTACAGCATTACTGCCGCCGCCGCCTACACCAATCACCTTAATGATTGAGCCCAGATCCTTGAGTAAATCGAATTCCATGTGTGTTGTGTTAAGTTATTTTGAGTTGTTGTTCGTTTTTATTATTCACTTATTCTTAGTCAATTTTAGAATCCTGCTCTTCTTTAAACATGTCAGCTAAAAAAGAGAAGAATGATGGTTCTTTAATCCCCGGTTGTTTTACTTTTAATTTTTTTGCACGCTCTTCGACCACTAGTTCAGGTTGTACTCCTTTTTTCTTGCGATCAAGATCCTGAAAGCCTTTTATTACAAGTCCTACACCTGTTGCAAATAATGGGCTTTTTAATTCTTCAGCTCCTTTTGCCAAATGCTCACTTGGGTAACCGATACGCGTATCCATTCCGGTGATGAACTCCACCAACTGAACGATGTGACGTAACTGTGCACCACCACCTGTAATAACAATTCCTGCAATTAATTTCTTTTCAAATCCTGAACTTTTGATTTCGTAATGCACATGCTCTACGATCTCTTCCATTCTTGCCTGAATAATGTTGGCCAGATTTTTTACTGAAATTTCACGTGGCTCACGTCCTCTTAATCCCGGAATAGAAACAATTTCATTTTCCTGATTTTCACTTGCAAGCGCAGATCCAAATTTTATTTTTAATAATTCAGCCTGATTGCGGATGATTGAACATCCCATTTTAATATCATCTGTAATCACGTTTCCACCAAAAGGAATAACAGCTGTATGGCGAATGATTCCATCCTGAAAAATAGCGATGTCAGTTGTTCCTCCACCAATATCTACTAACACTACACCTGCTTCTTTTTCTTCATCTGTCAAAACTGCTTCAGATGATGCTAATGGCTCAAGAAAAAGTTCGGACGTTTTCAATCCGGCCTTGTCTACACATTTGTAAATGTTTTTTGCTGCTGTCAGCTGACCGGTAATTATATGACAATTTGCTTCCAGTCTGATACCTGCCATACCGATTGGATTTTTAATTCCTTGTTCGTTGTCGATGATGTATTCCTGCGGAATGACGTGAATAATTTTTTCTCCCGGAGGCATAGCCAATTTGTACATGTCTTCGATGATAGCATCGATGTCTTTCTGATCCACTTCATCTTCCATGGAATTTCGGGTACGCATACCGCGATGTTGCAGACTCTTGATGTGTTGACCTGCAATTCCGACATACACCTCTTTAATTTCAACGTCCGATTTTTCAGAAGCTTCCTGAACTGAACGTTTAATCGAATCAATGGTATGCAGAATATTGGTCACGACCCCACGGGTAACGCCCAAAGATTCTGTTTTTCCATACCCCATGATGTCGATCTTGCCAAATTCATTCTTGCGGCCAACGATGGTACAGATCTTTGTTGTACCAATGTCAAGTCCTACGACAATTTCAGTTTTATCTTCCATATCAGTTCTTTGAGCAGACCACCTGGTCTTTAAATTTTATATTGATGACATTATATTGATTCCAGCCATTCAGCTTTAGTCCTTCTTTGTAAAACAACAACAGCTTGTTTAATTTTTCCTCCAACTGCTGATCGTCTCCGAGAATTACTGTATGAAAACCCACTCTCGGAATGAGTTCTATATCGCCTTGTGCATTTACAAAGAGCTGCTCTACTCCTGCCCGCCAGAATTCATTCTTTTGAATGTAATCTGCTATGTGAAATATTCTATCGATCATGTGCAAGGACGAATCGCCTGCCTGGTCCCCCGAATATTTAGTCACTCTTTGTTCTGTCTGTTTATCGAAGATGTAACCATTTGCAACCGGAACCCTTGCTGTGTATTTATCAGACAAAGGCATAAATAATCCTTCGTTGTCGATATAGAAACTTTCGTCATTAAAATTTATAATGCGAAGTACAGGTGTGCGTTGTTTTACCTCGATTGTGATCTTTCCATCAATGGTTGAAAATACTTCAGCCTTCTCAACGAATGGATTTGTGTTCATGATTTTTTCTAACAAAGAGATGTTAATAGAACCCATTGGTTTTCCTTCAAGTATTCCAAATTTATTTTTTATGATTTCTATGATGTCTCCGGCTTCCACAAAGGTCTGCCCGTTGGTATCCAACATCGTAACCGACACCTCTTTGCATAACATGCCGTCTTGCTTCGAGCTACTAAAGCCTACCGATATCAGAAATCCCAGTATCAGTGCGCTCCATAAACCGGTACGAAGTGCTAACTTCCAGTTAATGTTTTTCATTATTCAAGTGCTTTTAAATATTCACGAATAGGTTGAACCAGCTGATCAATATCCCCGGCTCCAACAGTCAACACAATATCATGATCTCCTTTTTTAAATTCCTCCAGGACCTGATCTTTTGTACACATCACTTTGTCAGCTAATGTCACTTCGTCGAAAATGATCGCTGAGGTAATTCCCGCAACGGGAAGTTCGCGTGCAGGATAGATATCAAGCAATATCAAGTGATCAAGCATAGATAAGACAGAGGCAAATCCTGCTGCAAAGTCTCGTGTCCGGCTGTATAAATGCGGTTGAAATATTCCGGTTATTTTCCGTCCGGGATATAATTCACGAACGGATGTAATGCAGGCTCTTAATTCTTCCGGATGATGTGCATAATCGTCAATGTAGACGCGGCTTCCCGTCCATTGATAATCGAATCTACGCTTCACTCCTGTATACGACTTTAGTGCGCTGACGATGTCTTCGTTGGATAAATTTAAATATTTCGCTACGCAAATAGCAGCTACGGCATTTTCCACATTGTGTATGCCGGGCATTTGCATAGTGACGTCGTGAATCACTTCATTTGGTCCACGCCAGGAGAAATGATACTGATGATCCTTAATTTCAATTTTTTCTCCGAAATATTCTCCATTTTCACTAACAGAATAATCCGATTTTGAAACATGTATGTCCTGAAGTGGCAATCCATGACGGTAAAACAACATTCCTTCCGATTTCAGTTGAGAGGCAAATAATCGATATGACTCTGTCATGTACTCTGCATCTCCGTATATGTCAAGGTGATCAGCATCCATAGAAGTGATGATGGTAACATCCGGTGTCAAGGCGAGGAATGAGCGGTCATATTCATCGGCTTCTACGACGATGTATTCTTTCCCCTTCTTTGAGTCACCAATTAAAAAATTCGTCTGATAATTTTTACTGATTCCTCCGAGAAAAGCCGTACAATTCAATCCACATGCTGTCAGAATATGTGAAAGAATACTCGATGTCGTTGTCTTTCCATGAGTTCCGGCAACTGCAATTGAAAAGCTGTTGTTGGTAAGCAGTCCGAGCACTTCTGATCTTTTCTTTAATGCATATCCGCCTTCTTTCAGAAAACGAAATTCAGTATGGTTGGTGGGAATGGCCGGTGTATAAATTATCAAAGACTGTTCGCCTTTTTTATCTGCAACAATGCTAGCAGGAATTAATTCCGGATTGTCTTTGAAATGGACATCAATGCCTTCTGCGATCAATTCATTTGTCAAAGAAGTGGGTGTCTTGTCATACCCGGAAACAACAATTCCCTGCGAATGAAAATACCTGGCCAATGCTGACATACCAATGCCACCAATGCCAAGGAAATAAACATTTTTTATCGTCGGTGTTTTCACTTTTTTGAGATCTGATAAACTTCGTTTGCAATAAATTGTGCAGCATCGGGAAGTGCCATCCGTCGAATATTTTCGGATAACTCTTCCGATTTTCTTTTATCGTTGATCAGCACGAATGCTGTTTCAATCAATAGCTGTTCTGCATCTGAATCTTTTACCAATAGCGCTGCGCGGTTATTAACCAAGGCCATTGCGTTTTTCGTCTGATGATCTTCGGCTACATTAGGAGAAGGAACAAGAATGGAAGAAGCTCCAACTAATGCGAGTTCTGAAACAGAACTTGCACCAGCTCTTGAAATAACAACATCAGCGGCAGCAAATGCAAAATCCATTCGTTGAATAAAATCAAACGACTTTATTCCACTTGAACCGAATTCTTCAACGACGTTAACCGACTGAGGATAAAAAGCCTTTCCGGTTTGCCAGATTAGTTGAATACTTCCTCCTGCAAATTTTTTTATTCCGGCTGCTATGCTTCTGTTTATCGTTCCGGCACCAAGACTTCCGCCAATAACCAGAATCGTTTTCTTGCCTTCTTCTAATCCGAAAAACTTCAATGCTGCTTCGCGCTTTCCTTCGATTCGCACCATTTCTTCTCGAACAGGATTCCCTGTCAAAATGATTTTCTCTTTTGGGAAATATTTATCCATTCCATCGTATGCCACGCAAATTTTTTGTGCGCGTTTTGAAAGCAAACGGTTGGTCACACCGGCAAATGAATTCTGCTCCTGAATAAGAGTGGGAATTCCCATTTTACCGGCTGCAAACAATACCGGACCACTGGCATAGCCACCGACGCCAACAACGACATCGGGATTGAACTTACGTATGATCTTTTTTGCTTTCAAAATACTCTGTATGACTTTAAATGGTAATAAAAAATTCTGAAGCGATAACCTGCGTTGAATTCCACTGATGTTTAATCCTTCTATTTTATATCCGGCTGCAGGAACCTTTTCCATTTCCATCCGGCCATTAGCTCCTACGAATAAAATTTCGTTGCCGGAATTCATTTTCATTAATTGATTCGCAATGGCAATAGCAGGAAAGATATGTCCGCCTGTACCGCCTCCGCTGATGATGACTTTTAACTTACGCGGTTGCAAGCTCAGCTCCTCCTTCTTTCTTTTCTTTTTCAATTTGCGCACTCACACTTAATACAATTCCGAGCGATAAGCTGGTAAACCAAATAGAGGTACCGCCCATACTCAGCATCGGTAACGGCTGACCGGTTACCGGAAATAAATTCACAGCAACAGCCATGTTGATTAATGCCTGGAAGACGAGTGAAAACGTACAACCCGCTGCCAGCAAGGTGCCAAAGGCCATCGGACTATGATGAATAAATCGTATCACTCTAAAAAAGAGCAGTAGGTAGAGGAATAATATGAGCGCTCCTCCAATCAAACCGTACTCTTCTAGTATGATTGCATAAATAAAATCGGAATACGGATGTGGTAAAAAATTACGTTGAATACTGTTTCCGGGGAACCGTCCAATTAATCCTCCTCTTGCAATAGCTATTTTAGCTTGCTCCGTCTGATAATGATCCGAATGATCTTCTCC
>JAYSPU010000120.1:0-22753 GCA_043721935.1 Bacteroidota bacterium
TCAACAGCATTAAATCCATCAATCACTTTCAATGTTTTAGATACAGCAGATGTAGAATTGATTGCAATGAATAGTTACGGATGCAGAGATACTATTCAACTACCGATAATCATTTCTGCAAATCCTTCTGCTTCATTCAATGCATCATCTTTTTGTTTTGGAACTCCATTGCAAATTCAAAATACATCGACCATTCAACCGGTTGGAGATTCTCTTATGTTTTCCTGGTCAATCACAGGCGGACAACCGGCTTCAAGTTCTGTAACGAATCCGCTCGTAAATTATGCATCATCCGGAACTTCAACTATTACATTGATTGCCTCCGCTATTGGAGGATGTAGAGATACAATACAACGAATTATTAAAATTCATCCATTACCGAATGCTGATTTTATTGCGCCTCTAAGTTGTTACGGTTCACCTATTACAATCAGTAATTTATCTTCCGCATTCGCAGGTGATACACTTGCTTCCTGTGCATGGACAATTGCAAATGCAATTCCCGCCGCTTCATCACTTACACAACCGGTAGTTACGTTTCAATCGGTGGACACGTCTCTTGTGCAGTTAATCACCACGACTATTCACGGATGCAGAGACACCATATCAAAGAAAGTACTTGTTTCTGCTGCGCCACATGCCGTTTTTTCATTGCCGAATATTTGTGCAGAATCAGCAATTACATTTGCCAATTCATCTTCCATTGAACCGGCAGGAGAAAACATGACCTATGCATGGACGATTGCAGGTGGTTCTCTCGCATCATCTTCTGCAGCAAGTCCACTTGTTTCATATTCAACGGAAGGCACATTTAGAGTTTCTCTCATCGTACGTGCCGACGGAGGTTGTACTGATACGATTGAACATACGTTGACAGTTTTCCCATTGCCGCAATCTTTATTTTCACCTCCGGCCGGTTGTAAAAACAGTACTGTTACATTGGTAAATCAATCAACTGTTTTCGAAGATCTGATTCGAAATTACTATTGGAATTTTCCACAAGGACAGCCATCCACTTCAGAAGGAATAAATCCTTCCATCCGATTTGATACAGCTGGCACATTCAATGCTTCACTAATTGCAGTAACTCAACATGGATGCAGAGATACATCCTCGGGAACGATACGAGTATATGAACTTCCCGTCGTACAAATTAATGATCCCGATTCCGGTTGCGTTCCATTGTGTCATACGTTTAGTGATCAATCTGTTTCGACTGACGGAGCAATTTCAATATGGTCGTGGAATTTTCCGGGTGGAAATCCGGGTAATTCCGATTCTCAAACTCCGGACGAAATCTGTTACACAACTCCCGGATTTTTCAATGCCGATTTAAGTGTAATGAGTGAATACGGTTGCACTTCACAAAAATCTTTTCACAACTACATTAAAGTTTATCCAAATCCTGTTGCCGATTTTAACACAAGTGCAGAGACAGTGAACTATACTGCTCCATTGATTACGTTCAAAGATCAGTCTTCAGCAAATGTTGTTCAATGGCTTTGGAATTTTGGAGATAGTTCCGCGTCTGTTAATGGCGGACCGGTTGAAACATATTCATATTCATCAACTGTCTTCAATGACTTTTACCATTTTGTTGCATCGCTCATCGTAACGACAGAACATGGCTGCAAAGACACGACATTTAAACCCGTTGAAATCATTCCAGAATACACTTTCTTTGTTCCCAATGCATTTACACCAAATGGAGATATTAAGAACAATGTATTTTATGCAAAAGGATTAGGAATAAAAAATTACGACATCTGGATACTCGATCGCTGGGGATTGGAAATCTGGACGTGTCACCAGGACGGTTCAAACATTCTATGGGACGTCTACGGAAACGAAGGAATGCCATCTTCCTGTCAATGGGACGGCACCAACAAAGGCCGACAAGTTCAGCAAGATGTTTACGTCTGGAAAGCACGCGTCACCGATATTTTTGGAAAACAACATTCGTATATTGGAACGGTGACGGTTTATTTTTAGGCGACGGTTTTGGCGACTTTATAGTTAGTATTAAGAAAAAATATCGTTCGCTGGGTCGAATGTTAAACACAAGTAATAAGTTCCTCTGATAAACGTAAATTTCTATGCGCGTCATTCTGCCTGGCGATAAGAATTACTGCTTAATGCTGTCTAAATTTTTAAAAACTCACAGGTTCCACTGGATGACTATTTGAAGAGTTAGTGGACGGAAGTCACAAGGGATATTTAGTTTGTAAAAATAATTTGGAAAAAGATATGTCATTAACTACTGATTGAAAAACCGGTTGTTGGGCCGAATGACGCGCGGGAAATGTGTGACTTAATTTCAATGTTTACGTTGGCGCTTAACATTCGGCCTAGCGGCCAACTGACCAACTGACTACTCAACCGGCGGCACATAATCCCCAACATCCTCACCCTCCGGACGAATCGGCTTCGAGTCATTAAGTAGCTTTTCAATTTTCTCTACATAATCTAATGAGTCATCAAGGAAAAATTTCAATTCAGGAATGATACGAGCCTGATGCCGTATTTCATTACCGAGACGTTTGCGGATTTCCTTATTGTGTTTTTCAATCTGATCAATTGTCTCCTGCGAATTTTTTACACCGAAAACACTGAGATATATTCTTGCAATACCTAAATCGGGAGATACACGAACACCGGTAACAGTAACAAACGCCTTTCCATAAAACGATTGACCTTCCCGTTGAAAGATGGTGCCGATTTCTTTTTGAATCAGCTTTGAGTATTTTAATTGTCGTGTAGTATCCATGACCTTTGTTTATCAGGTGAAAATATTGTCTTTCAGATAACTTTGTAATTCTGCCGATGTCCATTTTTCTTCCAATGGAATAAGCTTATCACTATCTGCAAATCCGACCGGTTTTGCTTTTACCGTCAGTCGGATAAAATGGTGATTGAAAACGGCCAATACAATATGTATAGGTTTAATATCTCCAACCTCCCGGTTTCTCTTTTTACAACGAATGTACAAGTCAAAGTCGGCTGCCTGAATTCGTTCATCCCACTTGCCTACCTTATCAATAGCATTGCGATGACAAAATACAGTATTTCCCACAAATCCTTCCATCACTTTTGTACCGAATCGGTCGGCACGTTTCTTTGAAAATGCTTCCCAGTTGCCATACATAATTGCATGCATAGCTTTTAACACGCCAAATCGGTTTCCAAAAACACTCATTACATTCCGAATCAGCTTCCATTTGCGGCCAAAAGCCAATGTTGTTTTCGGACTTTCGCTACGTTCAATTCCACAGCCTGTAACTACTTCGAGACCATGCTTGTCCATTGCAGCGATTAGTTTTTTGTCCCAATCAGGCGCGACGATAATGTCATTATTCAAAAATGCATAATACGGAAACGTTGCCAGTTCAATCCCTTGATTCTGAGAGTAGGGATAGGAATAATTACGATCATTTCGAATCACCTTTGCGCCACCCGCTTCGAAATAATCAGCCGAGCCATCCGTTGAAGCATTATCAATAATGATCAGTTCAAACGGGTGGTTTGTGTATTTCTTCAGCGATTCAAAAAAAAGCCTGTTCATGTCGAGCTGATTATGAACGGCCGTGATAATGGACAACATGGGTCGGCGAAAATACGAGTTTTGCCTGAGAGAAGAAGGACTTTATAGATAAAAGAAGAGTCAACATTCAGACGAACTCCCGGGTTATGCTTCATTTTCATTTTAGAACACACGATTTAAGAACCAAATACATGCACAATTGAGATTATCTGAATCTATTCAATTAAAAACACACACCACTTTAATATTCCCCTGCTTCTTGTACTTTTGCGACCACCGATGAAAACGTACTTCAGAATACTCCGTTATGCAAAACCGCTAAGGCGATTTATTCCGTCGTACGCATTATTTGCGATTCTGAGTGTCATCTTCGGTCTGGCGAATTTTACGCTCATCATTCCATTGCTGAACATTTTATTCGGCACCACTGAAATTCCGACTAATCTTGTAAAATCTGAATTTTCTTTTTCCATTGCTTATGCAATTGACGCCTTCCATTATTATTTCAATTCAGTTTTACTGGAACATGGGAAAATTTCTGCACTGACATTTGTCTGCGCCATTATTTTTTCAGCAGTATTACTGACGAACGTATTTCGTTACCTGTCACAAAGTATTATGTCTTCAATGCGATCGCATGTAGTGGCAAATATTCGTCGCGGATTGTTTGAAAAAATCACGCAACTCGACTATAGTTTTTTTCATCAGGAAAGAAAAGGAAAGCTGATGTCAAATCTTTCCAATGACATTGGAGAAATTGAAAATTCAGTGGTGAGTTCGATTCAGGTTATGTTTCGTGAGCCATTATTAATCGTTGGTTATCTCGTCATGTTATTTGTAATGTCAGCAAAGTTGACATTGTTCACCATCGTTGTACTTCCTATTTCTGCTTTTTTAATTTCTCTTTTGACAAAAAAATTAAGACGCGATGCAAAAGAAGGACAACAATTACTTGGAGATCTGTTAAGCATCATTGAAGAAACGCTTTCCGGAATCCGCATCATAAAAGCATTCAATGCGGAGAAGCAAACGAACGAACGTTTTGAATCACTGAATCAACGATACAAAACGATGATGCGTCGTATGTGGAACAGAAAGGAATTAGCATTGCCTTTGTCTGAAGTCATGGGTGTTGGTTTGGTTATTTGTGTATTGCTTTACGGCGGATCGCTTGTACTTTCTAATCAGGGCGGATTCAGCGCCAGTGAATTTATTACATACATCGTCATCTATTCACAAATTCTTACTCCGGCGAAAAACATTAGTACAGCGGTAACAAATATTCAGCGCGGACTAATAGCTGCCGAGCAGATATTCCGCATCATCGATATTCCGGTAACGATTAAGGACAAAGAAAATGCATTACCCATTCACGAATTTGAAAGCAAAATCGAATACAAGGATGTATCCTTTTCTTATTTGCGTGAGCGTGATGGATATGTTTTGAAAAATATTAATCTGACAATTGAAAAAGGAAAGACAATTGCATTGGTTGGACAAAGCGGTTCGGGCAAAACAACATTAGCAGATTTACTTCCCCGTTTCTACGATTTAGAAATGGGTGAGATTTTACTCGACGGAAAAAACATTAAAGACTACAAACTTTTTGATTTGCGTGAACAAATGGGAGTTGTGAATCAGGAAAGTATTTTATTTAATGATACCGTTTACAACAACATTGCATTCGGAAGACCTGATGCAAAAGAAGAAGATGTCATTCATGCAGCGACCATAGCAAATGCACACGAATTTATTTCGCAAATGCCGGAAGCGTATCAAACCAACATCGGAGATCGCGGAGGAAAACTTTCGGGTGGACAACGTCAACGAATAAGTATTGCACGAGCAGTTTTAAAAAATCCGCCGATTTTAATTTTAGATGAAGCGACATCAGCATTGGATACAGAAAGTGAACGTCTGGTTCAGGTAGCGCTTACACGGTTGATGAAAAATCGTACGACTCTTGTTATTGCACATAGACTTTCAACCATTCAACATGCCGATGAAATCATCGTTATGCAACAAGGCACCATTATTGAAAGAGGAAAGCATGACCAACTGCTTGCCGATGCCGGCGTTTACAGGAAACTACATGATTTACAGTCGTTTGTATAATAATAAGGCACCCTAGAATTTCATAAAAACACCCCGGAATCAAGTTATTTTTAATGCTCGATTGGTTCATCTTCCTAAGATTACACTACATCCGGATTTCATCTAAAAAGCAAATCTTTATACTCAAACCCTCAAATTAAAAAAATGAAAAAGATCCTACTCGCTGCAACACTTGCAGCATTCATAAGCAGTACAATTTCAGCACAGGAAAATAAGTCTGCAGGCACAACGGATTCAAAGCAAGAAATCCGTGAGCAAAAAAAAGAAATCAATCAGAAAAAACGTGAAGTCGCAAAAGAAGATGGCCCTGCCAATAAAGATGTGAAAGAATTAAATGAACAACGCAAAGCAATCCGGGAGAAACACAAAGAAAATCGTGATAAAGGAAAAGGCCATAAGAACCATCACGTTTCAAAACCTGAAAACGGAGAATCCCATTCACATCCATCAACACCTCCGGCTCCTCCTAAAACAACAACACCAACACCGGCAGTAACTCCATCAACAGCGCCATCAAGACCAATTCCTACAGCGGCTCCTGCACCGGCGCCAAAATCAACAACACCGGCAGAATCGCCTAAACCATCACCAACAGTAACACCTGGAACGCCTCCTAAAACTCCGGCTCCAACACCTAAATCAACAACACCGGCAGAATCACCGAAACCGGGAACAACAGTTACACCGGGAACACCTCCTAAAACTGCAACACCGGCACCGGCTCCATCACCTACACCGGCTCCAAGATCAAGAAGATAATTTAGTTTTCCAGTGTGTGTTAATTAAAAGAGGCTGCCTCAAAAGTACATGTTGACAGCCTCTTTCTTTTTTTTAAAAACACGGGAAGTTTTCTCCAAAAGCACTTTGAAATGGTAATCTGATTATTAGTAGTAAATGATCTTATCAGAAAACGTCCCTTAGGATAGAACAATTTGCATGATTGAGAAATGCACCGACTTTAAATTCTGATCAATTCATTATGGTTAACTTTAACCGGTAATGCTTACAGTTAAAATAAAATCCATCAACAATTAACTATCATATAGGTGATTGTACATTTTTTTTGAAATCGAGTTCTTTGATTATTTAAATGAATTGCCCTGAATTGGGGTTCATGCAAAGGGGAAAAACCAGGGGAAAATTGCATGGCAAAAGTCGCGACAACAGCACATCTGCAACATGTTTTAGATATAGAAATTTCGTAATTGGGAGAACATTTTTGATCATCGAATCAAGTTATATTCAACCCCGGGGCGAATTGTATTTAAAAATGAGCCTGATTTTTTTTCAGTTCAATCTCAAACTTTTGAAATAGCATTTATTTAGGTTCAATCCGGGAAAAATAATTTGATTATCCAATCAAGTTTCATTTATCCCCGGGGCGAAATATGCATGGTAAAGAACCTGAAATTTTTCAGTTCAATATTCAACCGTACACTCTTGAGGCAGCCTCTTTATTATCTAAAAAAAATTAAAAAAATTTATTTTACAACTTCGAAGCCTTTTAGCTGCCATTCTAAAATTCCACCGGTAAGACTATAGGCATCATATCCTTTTTCAGTCATGATTTTTACTGATTCACCACTGCGATGCCCGGAGCGACAATACACTTCGTACTTTTGGGTTTTATCAAGACTGTCAACACGAGAAGAAAAGTTTTGATTTCTATAGTCAATGTTTACTGCGCCTTCAAGATGTCCTTCTGCAAATTCTTCAGGAGTACGCACATCCAATACAACTACCTTTTCTGTTTTCAGAACTACTTGTAAAGAATCTGCTGTTATTGTTTTTCCATTTTGCTTTTGCTGACAAGCACCAGACATAATAATACCGGATAGAAGAGCGAAAACAAGGATTATTTTTTTCATGATATTTATTTTAGACTGGATAAATAATTGTTCTTAATGATTTTGCTCTGCTGTCGGTTCACTCACTTTTTCAGGACGCATCTGAGGGAAGAACAATACATCCTGAATGGAATTTGAATTCGTCATGATCATACTTAACCGATCAATTCCAATTCCTAATCCTGCCGTCGGTGGCATTCCAAATTCAAGTGCGCGAAGAAAATCTTCGTCGAGTTGCATGGCTTCTTCGTCACCTCTTAAACCCAACTCTAATTGTTCTTCAAATCTTTTACGCTGATCAATAGGATCATTCAATTCAGAGAAGGCATTGCAAATTTCTTTTCCATTGCAAATAGCTTCAAAACGTTCTACCAATCCGGGTTTGCTGCGATGTTTTTTAGCGAGCGGACTCATTTCAACAGGATAGTCGGTAATGAAAGTGGGTTGAATTAATTCACCTTCACATTTTTCTCCAAAAATTTCGTCAATCAATTTACCGCGACCCATAGTTACATCAACACGAATTCCTATTTCACGAGCGACCTTTGCAATTCCTGCTTCGTCCATATCGGTAATATCAACTCCAGTATAATGAGCAATGGCTTCATACATTGTGAAACGCTTCCAAGGTCTTTTGAAGTTGATCAAGTGTTCACCAACTTTCACCTCAGTAGTTCCGTGTAAATCCTTTGCCACACGCTCCACCATTTCTTCGACCAGATTCATCATCCATTCGTAATCTTTATACGCCACATATAATTCCACTTGTGTAAATTCCGGATTATGAAACCGCGACATTCCTTCGTTACGAAAATCTTTTGCAAATTCATACACACCTTCAAATCCGCCGACGATCAATCGTTTCAAATAAAGTTCATTTGCAATTCGCAAAAACAATGTCATGTCTAAGGTATTGTGATGCGTCTTAAACGGACGCGCGGCAGCTCCACCATAGAGAGGTTGCAGAATAGGAGTTTCCACTTCCATGTATCCTTTTTCATTCAGGAAAGCACGAATAGAATTTGTAAGCTTTGTTCTTTTCACAAAAGCATCTCTCACTTGCGGATTCACTATCAAATCAACATACCGTTGACGGTAACGCATTTCAGGATCTGAAAAAGCATCGTGCACATTTCCATCCGCATCTTTTTTCACTATAGGAAGTGGGCGTAACGCTTTACTTAGAAGTTTAAATTCCGTCACATGCAAACTCGTTTCACCGGTTTTTGTCACGAACACATATCCTTTCGCGCCGACAATATCACCGATGTCGAGCATTTTTTTAAAAACGAAGTCGTACATACTTTTGTCCTCACCAGGACAAATATCATCGCGACGAACATAAATCTGGAATCGGCCGACACCATCTTGCAGAACAGCAAAACATGCTTTTCCCATATCCCGAACACTCATGATACGACCAGCAATGGTAACATCTTTAAATGAATCAGGATCAGTTGGAAAGTTGCTTAGTATTTCCGTAGAATTGTGTGTAATCGGCCAGAGTTCAGCCGGATACGGATTGATATTGTTTTTTTCAAGCTCTTCCAGCTTATTCCTGCGGATAATTTCCTGTTCATTTAGTTCCATAAAAATTCTCTGAATTGAGGAGCAAAGATACATTATCAGAGGGAAATAAAAGCCAGTGGTTTAAGACAAATTGGTTGATGTTAGTTGTTTTTTTAGAAGGTAAAAAACAGACATAAGGCCGATTTATGAATTGAAGAGTTGGCAAATAATTCTTGACCAACGTAAAAATTCGACCACTGCTCGACAAGTTAACAAAGCATTTACTAGGTAATATTCTTCAATTTTCACCACCGCTCGACAAGCTCGCGGAGCGTTAAGCTTGCTGTGTTTATTAATTTTCAGCACCGCTCGACAGGCTCGCAGAGCGCCGGGTCGACAATCTTGAAACAGCATAAAAATTTCACCCCCGCTCGACAAGCTCGCAGAGCGTCGGGTAATTAGGTAATAATCTTTGATGTTCACCACCGTCTGACATGCTCGCGGAGCGTTAAGCATTCTGTGTTTTTTAATTTCCACCACCGCTTGACAGGCTCGCGGAACGTCGGGTCGACAGTCGATAGCCCTTCGACAAGCTCAGGGTTCGGCGATTCAGATTCTACATGAAAAGTTGGCAATCAGATGTGACTTAGAAATTTTTTATATAAATGAAGGAAAATATAAGAGTGAAAAAAGTTTTATCGTTTGACATGAAAATACTTTAACGGAATTTTGAATAAAACATAATTCAAATGAACAGATCGTATGTCTACATCCTTGAATGTTGTGATGGATCTTTTTACACAGGAAGCACAACTGATTTACTTAAGAGAATTAAACAACATCAGGAAGGAGTTGGAAGTAATTATACAATTAAAAAACTACCGGTAAAATTAGTTTATTATGAAGAGTTTTTATCAGTCTCAGATGCAGCAAAAAGAGAAAAACAAATTCAAGGCTGGAGAAGAGAAAAAAAAATAGCTTTAATAAAAAGACAATTCCATTTACTACCGGAGTTATCAAAAAACTACACTGATAGAAAGTAAAAAAATAACAATCAGTAACATTTTAGTTACAACCTCCCTGAGCTTGTCGAAGGGAAATTGAATGTCGACGTGACGCTCCGCGAGCTTGTCGAGCGGTGGTGAATATTGAAAAACAAAGTATGTCCGACCTCCCTGAGCTTGTCGAAGGGTAATTGAATGTCGACGTGACGCTCCGCGAACTTGTCGAGCGGTCTTCCAATCTTTGCACTGCAAAAAAAATACGACACCGACGCTCCGCGAGCTTGTCGAGCGGTGGTGATTATTAAAAAACAAAGTAAGTCCGACGTTCCCTGAGCTTGTCGAAGGGTCATCGACTGTCGACACCGACGCTCCGCGAGCTTGTCGAGCGGTGGTGGTAAACGTACATTTGGTCATCGTTGCAAGCCTGACGCTCCGCGAGCTTGTCGAGCGGTGGTGAGCCTGTAAAACCAATTTTATACTTTTCCCTGAATCCATTGCTACATACAGCCTTATAATTATTAGAAAACCTAATTCCACTATTATTAAGCTCCCGGCTACATCTAACATTCTTCAACTTTCATTGCCAATCAATGCCCTTCATTCACTGAAAAACCCTATTTTCGCAACATGAAAAATTTAGTTGAAAATTTCCCTGCTCAACTCCGTGAAGCAGTCGCAATTGGCGAATCTATACACTTACCTGTCAGTGATAAAAAATTCACCAGCATACTAGTCACAGGTCTTGGCGGATCAGGAATTGGAGGGACGATTTTATCGGAAGTAGTGGCCAATAGCTGCCCGATTCCAATCGTTGTCAACAAAGATTATTTTCTTCCTGCTTTTGTAGGAAAAGATACGTTGGTCATTGTCTCTTCTTATTCAGGAAATACAGAGGAAACAATTCAAGCTATGGATGCTGCAATTGAAAAAGGTGCATCGATTGTTTGCATTACATCTGGAGGAAAAATTGCAGAAAAAGCAAAAGCACTTGGCTTAGGCTTAGTCATGATTCCCGGTGGAATGCCGCCGCGTTCTTGTTTGGGTTATTCGTTGACACAATTATTTTATGTGTTGAATCATTTTGGCTTCGTCGGACTGGATATAATAAATCAACTAAAGAATTCTATTGAATTATTAGAAGCTGAAAAAGAAAATATCATCAAAGAAGCGACAGCTGTAAGTAAAAAGTTAGTAAAGACACTTCCCGTTATTTACACTATTGATGGATACAATGGCGTAGCTACTCGCTTTCGTCAGCAAATCAACGAGAATTCTAAAATGCTATGCTGGCATCACATTCTTCCGGAGATGAACCACAACGAACTCGTTGGCTGGACAGAAGCGCATCCGGAACTTGCTGTTATCTTGTTGAGAAACGACGATGATTATTCACGTACACAAGCGCGTATAGAAATAAGCAAAGATGTTTTTGCAAAATACACGAACACGATTGTCGAAATATTTTCAAAAGGAAATTCACGACTGGAGCGTTCACTTTATTTGATTCATCTTACCGATTGGATTTCTGTTTTAATTGCTGAAGAAAAAAATATTGATCCGACGGAAGTTCACATCATTGATCATCTTAAAGGTGCTTTAGCGAAAATCTGATAAGTCTTTTGGTATTTGAAAACTGAAAATGAAGAATGTACTCTTTCACGATCTGGGACTGATCGATTATAAAGAAGCCTGGGAGTTGCAGGAAAATCTGTTTAATGAAGTTGTTGAACGGAAAATTTTTAATCGTACAGCAACAGAAGTCGAACAAATACCGCAGCAACATTTTTTATTATTCTGCGAGCATCCTCATGTTTTTACATTGGGAAGAAGTGGAGATGAATCGCATTTGATTGTTAGTGAAAAAGAACTACCCGGCATTCAGGCTACTTTTTACAAGAACAACAGAGGTGGAGATATTACCTATCATGGTCCGGGACAAATAGTCGGTTATCCTATTCTGGATCTGGATGAATTTTTTACTGACATTCATAAATATCTTCGTTACCTCGAAGAAGCTGTCATTGCTACATTGGATGAATACGGAATTACTGCAGGAAGAATAAACGGATTGACAGGCGTCTGGTTAGATGCTGATCATCCTGCAAAGGCAAGAAAAATTTGCGCACTTGGTGTTCGCTGTTCGCGCTGGGTTACTATGCACGGATTTGCCTTTAATGTAAATACTGATTTGAATTATTTCAACTACATCGTTCCATGTGGAATTACAGATAAAGCAGTCACATCATTAGAAAAAGAACTAGGGCGAAAAATGAATATTCGCGAAGTCGCTGGAAAACTGAAGTGCCACATCGTACGACTTTTCGAAATGAATATTATCGAAGTCACTGCGGACGATGCGCTTATTACCTGATTATCAAAACCATTTACTTTAATCACTTGTTTTTTGCTAGACGGTCCAACTTTTATTTCCATTTAGTATTAACGAAACGTTTTGTATAAAAAAACAAACACCCTCGTACAATTACTCCTTTTTATGTATTAATTTTAGTTCATGCATAAAGCAAAAAGAGAGGGTTTATTTTGGACGAAATTTTTCTGGACTGTAGCCATTGTCCTGTTTAGTTCTGTACTGGCGATTTGGATAACAGGTTATACATATATCTACAAAACGTTGATCTATACATATCCTGACATTAACGATCTTTCTATTTTTCAAACAAGAATGGTGGATGAAAAATCGCCGGAACCATGGCCTTTTTCTTCAGCGTACAATAAAAGAAAACTTCCTGCTGGAACAAAAGCTGCGTTGAAAGAATTTGAAACGGTTGCCTACGTAATTATCAGAGACGATTCATTGGTGCACGAAGAATATCATGATAATTACTCTGCTGTTTCTCTCAGCAATTCTTTTTCAATTGCAAAAAGTATTGTCAGTATTTTAATTGGCATTGCAGCTCATGAAGGAAAATTTTCGCTTGATGATAAAGTGGGCACTTATCTTCCAACTTTTTCCAAATCACCCAATGATCAGTTAACGATTCGCGACTTACTGATGATGAGTTCCGGACTTGATTGGGACGAAAAATATGCAAGTTTGTTTTCCAAAACCACTGAAGCATATTATGGTTCCGATTTAACTGAACAGGTTTCCAGACTGAAAGTCATACAAACTCCGGGGAAAAAATTTCAGTACATGAGTTGCAATACTGTTTTACTTTCACTCATACTTTCAAAGACTATTGGTAAAACACTTTCTGAATATGCTTCAGAAAAACTATGGATTCCACTTCATGCAGAACAACCTGCGTATTGGTCGCTCGATCATTCAAATGGTGAAGAAAAAGCATATTGTTGCTTCTACTCCTCAGCAAGAGATTTCGCACGAATCGGAAAATTATATTTGGACAGTGGTAAAGTAGATGGGAAACAAATTGTTCCTCTGGAATATATCAGACAATCACTAACCCCAAATGAGTTATTAGATGAGAACGGAAAAAAAGTTGATTACTACGGTTATCATTGGTGGTTAGCAAAACACAATAGTCATTCTATGTTTTATGCCCGAGGAATTCTAGGCCAGTACATAGTAGTAATTCCGGATGAACGAATGATTATCGTTCGCCTCGGAATTAAGCGTGGAACTAAATCAGGAAATCATTATACAGACATGATGAACTATGTCGATGGTGCATTAAATGCTTATGGGAGAAATAAGCAAAATTAAAATAATTGAAATATGTTAAAAGATATCACACGACCGGAAGTCACCAACGTCATTGTAGCCATCGTTCAAGAACCGGATGAAAATGATGTATTAACATGGAACGTGTATCTCGTCAACCTTTACGATGTACAAATTCACGATGTACTGGTTAGTTCAAAAGGTTATGGACAATTTGAAGGACGAGACGTTAAAACATCTGTACTTCGTCATCTGATTGGCGATGTAGATCCAATGGATTATGCCAAAATAGAGATGCTCATGGACAATCTCTTCGGACTCAACAATGAGTTCTGGGTTAGTTTTTATGTCGGTTTGAATATTTACGATAAAAAATATGTCTTCCTTCCTGAAAGTATCAAGGAGGAGAATTTTACATTGATCCCGGTGTTGAATAAACGTGGGGTGATGATTCGGTAGCTGGCAGTTGGCAGTTGGTCAGTTGTAAGTTAGTGAAGAGTGGTTAGCGATCTGAAGTAATCGCAACTACTTCTTAATACCTCATACTAATTACACGATGGTACTCCTTTGTAGCCTGTATCGTGTACCTTGTCTCTTAAAAAAAGAACCTCCATATATTAATTGCATCTGCTTTATAAAAATAAGACCTTAGATTTTAAAACAATCGTAATGTTCGACCAGATACCTGCAACGCAAATTCTTTTTCTCGACATCGAAACGGTGCCGCAGTATGAAAAGCATGAACAAATGCCTGAACCATTTGCGTCACTTTGGGAAAAGAAAAGTTCATTTCTAATAAAAGACGAAGAAACGGCACAGACTCTTTACAAAAGAGCCGGCATATACGCTGAGTTCGGAAAGATCATTTGTATTTCTTGTGGTGTTTTTACAAAAGATGAAACGTTTCGAATAAAATCCTTTTATAGTCATGATGAAAAAGAAGTTTTGTCTGACTTTGCGGACTTGTTAAACAAATCATATGAATCGGGTGACAAATATTTATGTGCGCACAATGGAAAAGAATTTGATTTTCCATTTATCTGCCGCCGATTATTGATTAATGGAATGAAACTGCCATCAATCCTCGACCTGCGTGGTAAAAAACCATGGGAAGTCATGCATCTGGATACGATGGAACTTTGGAAATTCGGAGATTATAAATCTTACACCAGCTTGACCTTGCTCGCCGCTGTCTTTGACATTCCTACTCCGAAAGATGACATTGACGGTAGTATGGTCGGCGATGTCTACTGGAAAGAACACAACCTGAATCGCATCGTAACCTATTGCCAGAAGGATGTTCTGGCCATTGCACAGTTGTACCGAAAATTCAAATGTGAAGAGTTACTCACTGCAGATGACCTGATTTATGCAGAACCTGAAAGCGCTTTGCCATTCACTTCTAAAGGTTGAAATCCTGTTGAGAAAGTCGAAAATCAATTTCTTGAAATTGTATCTTGTGCCTGATTTTAAACCGGTCGTTTCCGGATAAGAAAAAACGAAAGCGACCTATTCACTATGTTATCCATCCAGGGACTCACTACTACATTTAAAAACGACGATGAGGTAATCATTGCTGTTGACAATGTCAGCTTTACCATTAACAAAGGTGAAACTGTTGGTATTGTCGGCGAGTCAGGTTCGGGAAAATCCGTTACCTCGCTTTCCATTATGCGATTACTTTCTGCAAATGGAGAAATTTCTTCGGGCGAAATTATTTTTGAATTGGCCGACGGGAAAAAAGTTGATCTGTTGAAACTTCCGGAAAAAGAAATGCGAAAATATCGAGGAAGTAAAATTGCCATGGTGTTTCAGGAGCCAATGACATCATTGAATCCCGTTTTACGTTGCGGCGATCAGGTTGCGGAAGCATTGATTCTCCATAAAAAGTTAACGAAAGCACAAGCGAAAGAAAGAACGCTTGAACTGTTTAATAAAGTACGCTTACCACGACCGGAAGATATGTTTGATGCTTATCCGCATCAGTTATCCGGCGGACAAAAGCAACGCATCATGATTGCTATGGCTATGAGCTGCGATCCGGAATTATTGATTGCTGATGAACCAACGACTGCCTTAGACGTCACAGTTCAGGCGCGCATTCTGGAATTGATGAAGGAGTTGCAGACAGAAATGAATTCGGCCATGATTTTCATCACACATGATCTTGGAGTGATTGCAAACATTGCAAACAAGATTGTCGTGATGTATAAAGGAAAAATAGTAGAGCAAGGTCCGGTCAGTGAAATTTTCAGTAATCCGAAACATCCGTACACAAAAGGCTTGCTAGCTTGTAGGCCGCCACTTGATAAACGATTAAAACAATTACCTGTCATCCGTGATTTTATGACGGAAGAAACAGATGGTAGTTTTACGGAAATAAAAAAATCGGTAGATGAGTTAGTAAACAGCGTTATCATTTCAGAAGAAGAAAGAACTCGTGAACACAAAATATTGTATAGCAAACAACCGGTTCTTTCTGTCAAAAATATTTCCGTTCATTATCCGATTCGGTCCGGAGTATTTTCAAGAGTGAGCGGAGTTGTGAAAGCCGTAGATGACATAAGCTTTGACGTATATCCCGGAGAAACAATGGGACTTGTAGGTGAATCGGGCTGCGGAAAAACAACATTGGGACGGGCTATTATTCGATTAATAGAACCGACTAAAGGTGAAGTTATTTTTAAGAATAAAAATTTCGATTCACTCCGCGGAATGGAATTGCGTAAAATGCGTAAGCACATTCAGATTATTTTCCAGGATCCGTACTCGTCATTAAATCCGCGCATGACGATTGGCGACGCCATATTCGAACCGATGCTTGTTCATAGTATGCACGAATCTAACATAGGAAGAAAGTCAGAAGTGAACAAATTACTGGATCGCGTCGGATTGAAACCTGAACATTACAATCGTTATCCACATGAATTCAGCGGCGGACAACGCCAACGTGTTTGTATTGCCCGTGCTTTGGCATTGGAGCCGGAATTTATAATCTGCGACGAATCCGTTTCAGCATTAGACGTTTCCGTTCAGGCACAAGTGTTGAATCTGCTGAACGAATTAAAACGTGAGCGAAACCTGACGTACATTTTCATCTCCCACGATTTATCTGTAGTGAAATTCATGAGCGACCGGATGATTGTGATGAACAAAGGAAAGATTGAAGAAATGGGAGATCCTGATATGATCTATAAAAATCCTGCTTCTGCATACACAAAAAATCTCATCGATTCCATTCCAACAATCGAACAATACTTACAAAAAATTTAACTACGATGTCATTTCTTATGGCGATTAAAAAAATCAGGTTTTACATTTTATTTACATTCTTATTTATCAGCGCAGCTATTTATCTCTTTTACAGTCTGCAATATTACTATACATTACATCCTGAACGAATTTATTCAACACAGTTAAATTCCTACACCGAAATAGCTGAATTAAAAGTTGACATTAATTCGAATGCGAATGATTCAGTAGAAAAATTTCAAGGTCACAAAACAGTATTGATAGATGAAAACAATTCGTTTGGCCCGGGACAAATGGTTACATTTAATGAAAAGCCGGAGTTCAGAACATACGATAGAATCCTGATTACCGGTGATTTTAAATCTGCCGATTTTACTGGAGTTGGAGTCGTTTTACAAATCGACGACAGCACCGGTAAAAATATTTATTGGGAAAATCAACCTGTAATCTCCAACTCCGCAAATTGGGAACCATTAGCCTTTTTATTTGCTCCGGAAAGTAATGCACTTATGAATGGATCGGTTGCAAAATTTTTCACAATAAATGAAAAACAGAAACGATTCAATGTCGGATCTTTCAACATTCGATTTTATAAAAAGAAATAATCAGCGCCTGATTTATTTTTTCGACCAGATATTATATTTCAAAATACACCAGATAGCCCGAAAGCCGTCTTTCCATCCAATTTTTTTCCCTTCCTCATACGTCCTGCCGTAATAGGAAATTCCAACTTCATAAATACGGATATTCGGAACACGGGAAATTTTCGAAGTGACTTCCGGCTCAAAACCGAATCGACGCTCTTTTAAATTCAACGACTGAATGGTTTGTGTTCTGAAAAGTTTGTAGCATGTTTCCATGTCTGTCAAATTCAGATTGGTAAATGCATTTGAAATAAGCGTTAAAAATTTATTCCCAAGTGAATGCCAGAAGAAAAGAATTCGATGAGCATTTCCCCCTTTGAATCGTGAACCATACACCACATCAGCGAATCCTGCTAAGACAGGTTTTAGCAATACATTGTATTCCTCCGGATCGTACTCCAAATCGGCATCCTGAATAATGAGAAAATCGCCTGTAGCATTTTTAATACCGGTATGAATAGCGGCACCTTTCCCACGATTTACTTCATGGTTATATAATTTATAATCCAGATCGGGATACTGTTTAAAATATCCGTCAATAGCCTCCGCTGTTCTATCTTTCGAACAATCGTTGACGACAATAAATTCCTTTTGAATATCTCCCACTAACATTACTTCACGAACCTTATCCAAAATAAAATGGACCGTCCGCTCCTCATTGTAACACGGAATAACAATTGAAAGTTTCTTTACGATCATCAAAATGGGTCTGAAAACGAATCGAAAATAGTTTATTAGCCGTAAAGGTGCAATATTTATTGGTGATTTGTTGGTGCTGCGTGGTGGGCCGTCAGCTGGTCAGTTGCCAGTTATTTAGTTGTCAGTTGGTGATGAGTGATGGGCCGTCAGTTGGTCAGTTGCCAGTTATTTAGTTGTCAGTTGTCAGTTGGTGATGAGTGATGGGCGATGAGTGATGGGCGATGAGCGAAGGGCAAATAGGCAATTGATTTCGGTAGTTGGTTGTTAATGGATTAATCAATCACAAGTTCCTTACTGGAAGACTTCGTAGGTATAGTTTGTGGTTAATGACTCCCAAGATTCCTACAGAATTTTAGAAAAGTACTGTTCTCGTTTTGAATGTTGGCTGATCGATTTTATTAATCAACTATCTGGCAACTGACTCACTGACAACTAACAAACTGCCAACTGTCACGCATGAAAATGCTTATGAACAGCAACATCTTCCACACCGTGAATACAATTGGTGTCGCGAATGACGTAGAGTGGACGGTTGCGGATGTTAGCGCTGATGCGGGAAATGTATTCACCAATGATGCCAATGCAAATTAATTGTACACCTCCAATGAATAGAACGGAAAGTATTAACGATGTCCAACCCGGTACATAGTCGTGTGATATGAAACGAGAATACAATGCATACAAACTCAACAGAAATGTAATTCCGGAAACAAAAAATCCGGCCATGGTGGCAAACTTCAAAGGGACGTTAGAGAAAGATGTAATTCCATCAAGTGCAAAGCGAATCATTTTGCGATAGGTATATCCGGTTTTCCCTCCTGATCTTTCATCGCGATCGTATTCAAGAAATGTTTGTTTGAATCCGGCCCAGCTGATTTGTCCGCGTAGAAATTTTTCCTGCTCAGTCATTGCAAGAAGCACATTTAATATACGCCTACTCAAAATTCGGAAGTCGCCGGTGTCTACAGGAATGTCTACTGATGTGAGTCTTTGCAATATGCGATAAAATAATCTTGCTGTAAACTTTTTAAGTACTGTTTCGCCTTTTCTTTTTTTCCTTCTGGCATACACAACATCAAACCCTTCTTTCATTTTCTCATGAAGCAAAGGAATCAATTCAGGAGGATCCTGAAGATCAGCGTCGATAATGACAATGTTTTCCCCTTTAGAATGTTCAAGTCCGGCAGTTACGGCAATCTGATGACCGAAGTTCCGACTGAAATCTACAAAGCGAACAAATGCATATTGTTGTGCAAGCACACGAATCATTAACATGGATTGGTCACGACTTCCATCGTTTACAAAAACAAATTCAAATTCAACACCCATCGGTGCAATAGCCTTGTGTAACCGGTCGAACAGTTTCTCAATATTTTTCTCTTCATTAAAAACCGGAATGATGATGGATAGTTGCATGCGTTTGAAAAAATAAAGTTTTAGATCGTCATTTCAGGAATGTCTCCTTCAATGATTAATTTTCCTGCAGTAGCATTTTTAATTTGTTCGATTGAAATTCCGGGTGCTCGTTCTTTCAATTTGAATCCGCCTCCAGGCAATACATCGAGTACAGCCAATTCCGTAACAATGCGTTTTACACATCGAACACCTGTCAATGGAAGTGTACACGATGGAAGTAATTTCGATTCCCCTGCTTTGTTTACATGTTGCATGGCTACAATAATATTTTTTGCAGAAGCAACAAGATCCATGGCGCCGCCCATTCCTTTTACCATCTTCCCCGGAATTTTCCAATTTGCAATGTCACCGTTTTCAGAAACTTCCATTGCACCTAAAATAGTAAGATCAACTTTTCCTGCGCGTATCATTCCGAAGCTCATTGCTGAATCAAAAAAGGAAGAGCCGGGCATGGTCGTAATTGTTTGCTTACCTGCATTGATCAGATCCGGATCTTCTTCGCCTTCGAAAGGAAACGGACCTATTCCAAGCAATCCATTTTCAGATTGAAGGATTACATTTATTCCTTCCGGAATATAATTTGCAACGAGCGTAGGAATACCAATTCCCAGATTTACATAGGAACCGTCTTTCACTTCTTTTGCAATTCTTTTTGCTATACCGTCTTTATCAAGCATGTTGATCGATGTGAATTATTTTTTTTGTACCGTACGTTGTTCGATTCGTTTCTCGTAATTCGATCCTTTGAAAATACGATGAACATAAATTCCCGGAGTGTGAATGTGATCCGGATCGAGCTCACCTGTAGGAACTAATTCTTCCACTTCAGCAATTGTAATTTTTCCACCCATGGCCATAAGCGGATTAAAGTTCCGTGCTGTTTCGTGAAAAATTAAATTTCCAAGTGAATCACCCTTCCAGGCTTTTACCAGAGCGAATTCGGCATTGAAAGCATACTCCAATAAATATTCTTTGCCATTGAAATTCCGAACTTCTTTTCCTTCTGCTACTTCTGTACCGACACCGGCAGGAGTATAAATGGCAGGCATTCCGTAGCCAGCGGCAAGACAACGCGTTGCTAATGTACCTTGCGGAATCAGTTCGACTTCCAATTCGCCATTCAACAATTGTCTTTCAAACTCTGCATTTTCTCCGACATAACTGGAAATCATTTTGCGAATCAGTTTTGCCTGAAGCAATAACCCCAAACCAAAATCATCGACTCCGGCATTGTTGGAAATGCATGTTAATCCTTTTACACCTTTGCGAACAAGAGCTGCAATACAATTTTCAGGAATTCCACACAATCCAAATCCACCGACCATTAAGGTCATGTTATCTTTGATATCGCGAATGGCTTCATCCGCATTTGAAACGACTTTGTTTATCATGACTATTATTCTTTCGGTCAAAAATAAAAACCGGTATTAAAAATCTTTATCAAATGTACTATTTGATCCCGGCTGAACATATTTATCACAATCCAATTCGACACGTAATGGTTCTCTTGGAGCTTCGAAGTCTCCTTTAGAAATTTTTATTTCTTTATCGTCATACACTTTCTGCATGTACAATGCCCATATTGGCATTGCTGTTCGTGCACCTTGTCCGAGTTCAAGTGTTCGGAAATGTACAATGCGATCTTCGCAACCTACCCAGCAACCACTAACTAAATCAGGAGTAACACCCATGAACCAACCATCACTTTGATTTTGTGTAGTTCCTGTTTTACCAGCAATAGGATTAGTTAATTTATATTGTCCACGCAAACGTGCTCCTGTTCCAAACTGTACAACACCTTTCATTAAACTTAACATCAGGTAAGCTGTTTGTTCATTGATCGCCTCTACTTTACGAGGAACAAATTCCTGGAGAACATTTCCATTCTTATCCTGAATGCGCATGAGATACGTTGGTTGTGTCCATACACCTTTATTTGCAAAAGCAGAATAAGCACCCACCATATCATAAACAGAAACATCCGGAGTGCCGAGACAAATTGCAGGTACAGCATCGATTGGAGAAGTGATACCCATTCGTCTTGCAATGTCAATCATAGCTTGAGGACCAAATTGTTTCATCAGATAAGCAGAAATACAATTCACCGATTCGGCTAATCCTTGTTTCAAAGTTAACATACCGCCATATTTATCGTCAGCATTTGATGGCGTCCATTTATCTCCGCTTGGAAGATCAAATGTTACTTTCACATTTGGTATTTTGTAACAAGGAGAATATCCCTCCTGCATTGCAACGGTGTATAAAAATGGTTTGAAAGTAGAACCAACCTGGCGCTTTCCATCTTTTACGTGATCGTATTTGAAAAAACGGTAGTCAACACCGCCAACCCATGCTTTGATATAACCGGTATGAGGATCCATTGACATGAATCCGGTTTGTAACATTTTTTTAAAATACTTCACACTGTCCATTGGCGACATCGTTGTATCGATTTCCCCTTTCCAACTGAAGATGGTCATTTTTGTTTTAGCATTAAAAGCACTATCGATTTGCTTATCGGTTGCTTTCGCACCTTTCATTGCAATGAATCGTTCAGAGCGTCGCATTCCTTCTGTTAAAATTTCAGGGTGACCTTCCCACGGAATTTTACCTTTCCAATGTTCAGTAAATTTTTTTTGCAATTCAGTCATGTGCTCACGCATTGCTTCTTCCGCATAGCGCTGCATTTTAGCATCAATGGTTGTATAAATTTTTAATCCGTCTGTATAAATATTATACGGTCTTCCTGTTGAATTGTTGATGTGTTCTTTACACCATTGCAATAACTCCAGTCGTAATACTTCCCGGAAATAAGTTGCCAATCCATAGTTATGATCTTCTACTCGATAATTTAATTTAATTGGAAGCGCTCTTAATGAATCCAGTTGTTTCGAATTTATAAAATCATATTTTTTCAATTGACCAAGAACAACGTTTCTTCTATCGAGTGCACTCTTTGGATTACGCGCCGGATTATATCTGGTTGGCGCTTGCAGCATTCCAACCAATATTGCAGACTCTTGAATATTTAATTGAGCAGGAGCTTTTCCGAAATAGGTTTGTGAAGCCGATTTAATTCCAAA
>JAYSPU010000121.1:0-3599 GCA_043721935.1 Bacteroidota bacterium
TTTCCTGTTAATGCTTTTGCTTTGTCTAACGTATCAACAAGCTCTTCCATTTTATTTCCATCTACACTTAATGTCTGCCATCCGAAGCTTTCGAATTTAGGCTTTAAGTCGCCATAAGGTAGTACATCTGCAACGCTGCCATCGATTTGTTGATTATTGACATCAATAGTCAAAATGATTGTATCCACCTTTTTTGCTCCTGCATACATGATGGCTTCCCAAACCTGGCCTTCTTCCATTTCTCCGTCTCCACAAAGACAATAAACCAGTTGTGGATCATTGTTTAGTTTTTTACTGAGGGCAGCACCAATGGCAACTGATAATCCCTGTCCCAATGAACCGCTTGCTACACGAATTCCGGGCAAGCCATCGTGCGTGGCAGGATGCCCTTGTAAGCGACTATTGATTTTACGGAAGGTTGCTAATTCTTTTATGTCAAAAAATCCTGCTCTTGCTAAAATTGAATACCAGGCCGGAGAAATGTGTCCATTACTTAAAAAGAACAGATCTTCATTGTTTCCATTCATGTCAAATTCTTTTGCTGAATAGTTCATTTGACGAAAATACAAAGCGACCAAAAAATCAGCACAACCTAATGAGCCACCCGGATGACCGGAGTTTGCCATATTAACCTGACGAACAATATCCCGTCTTACCTGACTTGCAATTCGTTTTAATTCTTCAGTGGATTTCATTGGGTGAGTGGATGTTAAATTGTAGGCTTTATTCTGAAATTAGTATTAGGTATTAAGTATTAGGTATTAGGACATTGTACTTAGTACTTAGTACTTAATACTTAATACCTTTTACCTCGCTGCTAAAATATCCATTTGACCTTTTCACCTGACGACTTGTTTCATGTTTTTTCTAACAAATGCAAAATTATTCCTCTTCCGGATGATCTAAAAAGTCGTCCAGGTGGCGTCTTTCTCTTTTCGTTGGCCGACCTGCACCGGGGTCACGGTATTGACTCATTTTAGTGATTCTGGCTTTGTAGGCATCCAGTTCTTCAATTGGTGTCAGATCTGTCATATACTCGATCACCAGCTTTGGACTTAATCGGTTTTCGGTTATTTTCAACACTTTAAGCTTCCTGGTTAAGCCGGTTCGCTTGATGGAAATAACATCACCTTCTTTTACCAAACGTGATGGTTTTACAGGTTGATCCAGGATATGAATTTTACCCTGATCACAGGCATGCGTAGCAAGTGAGCGTGTTTTATATTGACGAACAGCCCATAACCATTTGTCAATCCGGATACGGTTAGTTTCTTCCTTCACGGGATAAAGATACTAAGTTGATTCTCTCCTTCCTGCGATAAAGTATTTATATTCATTCGTCAAATCTATAAAACTTTGTATTTTCGCCTATGCAGCAGGAAGAAGATGAACACCAAATGGCAGAAATTGAAAAGCCATTTTCAAAGAGATTTGTTTTAACAGGTTTAGCCATTACCGGTGTGTTGATTTTATACAACATGCGTTTTTTTCTCGATGGATTCTTAGGTGCTGTCACCTTATATGTTTTGTTCAAGCCATTTATGCATAGGTTATTAAATCAAAAATGGAAAAAAAGTTGGGCTGCTTTGATCATTATTTTACTAACGTTAATTTTAGTCTTATTGCCATCGTTTTTTCTTCTCTATTTGATTATTCCAAAGATCACAATGTTATTTACGAGCGGATCTTTAACGTTGGAATCAATTCAGACATTTGATCTTCGTGTTTATGATTTAACCGGATTTAATATTCTCACATCAGAAAACATTGCAAAGCTACAATCATCTGCTGCAGATTTTATCACCGGCTTTTTTGGCCAGTCTATAAATATCATCACTGATCTGGCACTTTTGTATTTATTTCTTTACTACCTCTTGGTTAATATTGGAGAGAATGAGATTTTTTTAGAAAAAGTTATTCCGCTTAGTAAAATGAAAACTACAGAATTCGCTAAGGAACTTGAAGATCAAACGAAGTCAAATGCATTGGGAATCCCGTTACTCGCTTTAGCTCAGGGATTATTTGCTGCTTTGGGTTATTGGATTTTTCAGGTTCCGGAACCATTGTTTTGGGGATTAATAACCGGTATGTTTTCAATTCTGCCAATGATCGGTTCTGCACTCATCTGGATTCCCGCCGGACTTTATCTACTTTCAGCAGGAAATAATTGGCAGGGCATTGGAATGTTATTGTACGGGGCTGTAGTAATAGGTACTATCGACAATGTGTTCCGACTATTTTTTCAAAAACTATTTGCCAATATACATCCGCTCATTACCATCGTTGGTATAATCGTAGGTATTCAAATGTTTGGTTTGCCGGGATTAATTTTTGGACCACTACTGATTTCTTACTTTATCTTATTTTTCAAAATATTTCAGGAAAACAAAAAAAGACAATTGCAGAAATAAGACTAAAAAAATTATTCTGATCTCCTTGTAAATACTTATTCTTCAAATAAGGATTCTTTTGACTGTGGTCTGAATTTTCCCTGCCATTGAAATCCTTTCAACTTGAGTTCATTGATGGAAAGTTCTTTGATCGGATAAAGAGTTCCATCCGGATCATTCAACAGGGTGATAGATTTAACTTTATTTTCATTTACATAAATCGTTAAGTCACTGCAATCGGCACGATTGACGGCAAAATTCTTTTCCTTTTTATTTTTCGCATAGTAAATGGTTTGTCCATTTCCCATTACGTCAATTTTGTAAATTTTATTGTCTGCTAAAAATCCTGTCATGTTTTTTCCTTTGATCTGATTGTAACGAACAGAGTCAGGAATGGATGTTGAATTACTGTCGGCAATTGATGCTATGAATGAATTGTTATTCAAATAAATAAAAGTGATTTCAGAATTAGCCGTTTGCATATAGATCGAATCTCCTGTCAGCTGATTCATTCCGGACCATAAGATTGGATCATAAAACAATCGGATAGTTGAATCGGACTGATTATATACCAATGAATCGCATTTTCCCTGCATGTCTGCACTGAATAATTTTACCTTGTGAAAAGCGTACAGATTTTTTTTATTTCTTCCTTCTGCCGTCGTATCTCTTCCAATGGCCATCAAGGTATCTGCATGCATGAATAAAGAATCGCCATTCATTATTTGAGTCATCAGTGCATGGCCAACTACCCAGGACGAATCAGTGTTTTCATGATATTCGCCATAATCTCCTGAGATGATGATGTTGTTTACTGTATCCAGCACACTCACACTTCCAAACACTTTTCCAATGCCTTTTGTGCGTTCATAAATTATTGAATCTCCTCCCAATCGTTGTTCCTTCGATTTTAAATAGGCATTCTTTCTGAAATTACTTTGCTGACTTTCTGTTTGATACCAACCCGATTCACAATAAATTAAATTTTCTTTTGAACGAATATAAGTTGGCCCAAGAAAGAAGGCTGTTTTAGTTGTCGTATTATAACGTAACGTATCGCTTTCCATGGTGAACTTTGGATTCACAAGTAATACATTTCGTCTGAAAAACATTTCATGGCTGCTGCTGTAATAGGAACCGGTCTTGCTTGTGAGTGTATTTTCTCCATCGACAATATTTGCGCTGTCAGTATAGTATGCGATTTCTTTA
>JAYSPU010000122.1:0-14462 GCA_043721935.1 Bacteroidota bacterium
TATTTTTCCCTCAACTCTGAATTCCAAATTTCGAAGTAATCTAAAAAATCCCACAATCCCATTAATCCGTATAATCCCAGTCCAGACACTTTACTTCCCCTGCCTTCATAGCATCTAAATAAAAATCCCCTATCCTAACCCGCACCAACCTCAATGTCGGAAAACCGGCAGCTGCAGTCATTTTCCTGATTTGTCTGTTCTTCCCTTCAGTAAGTGTAATCGAAATCCAACTTGTCGGGCCGTGACGGTCGTCTCTTATTTTTCGAATTCGTGGTGGAAAATCCGGATCATTTTCTAATGCAAAAACTTTACAGGGACTAGTCTGGTACTTAACATCTCTGATCCCGATTTCAACGCCAGTCTGCAATTTTAAAATGGCTTCTTCAGTGATCAATCCATCTACCTGTGCATAATATTCTTTCTCAGTTTTTTTCGAGCGCACATATTCACTCACCTTTCCGTCTGTCGTCAGCAAAAGCAATCCTTCGCTTTCTTCGTCTAACCGACCGATAGCCATTGTGCCTTCAGGAAAATCATAGAGTGAGCCAACCAGCTTTTTCTTTTTCAATTCACAAACAAACTGACAGAGATAGCCAAATGGCTTATGTAAAATAAAATGCTGATGTGTCATAAAAAAACTTTGCGCACTTTGCGTTCTTTGCGTTAATTTTTAAACGCTAAGAACGCAACTTGCACAGAGAGAAATTAGTTGGCTTTAGCCGGTAATTTATTGATTACAGATGTAACACTTGAAATTACTCCGGCAATATCTGAAAGATCAGCAGGAACTATCATGGTATTATTGGTTTTGGCCAACTTACCAAACTCTGTTAAATATTGTTCTGCTATTCGAAGGTTTACAGCATTCAATCCGCCGTCTTCGTTTATTGATTTTGCAATTTCCCGGATTCCCATTGCAGTTGCAACAGCTACCATTTCAATTTCAGAGGCTTTTCCGGAAGCTTCATTGATACGACGTTGCTTTTCTCCTTCTGATCGTGCAATCGCTTCTTGTTTATCTCCTTCTGCTCTGTTGATTTTTGCTTGCTTGTCTCCTTCTGATTCAGCAATCAATGCACGCTTTTCACGTTCAGCACGCATTTGCTTTTCCATTGCATCTTTAATGCTTTGTGGCGGAGAAATATTTTTCACTTCATATCGGGAAACTTTTATTCCCCACGGACCACTTGCTTTATCAACGGCTTCAACTATGCTTCCATTTACCGTTTCCCGTTCTTCAAATGTTTTATCCAATTCCATTTTTCCAATCACGCTACGCATTGTAGTCTGAGAAATCTGCACGACGGCAAATTTATAATTATCAATTCCATAAGATGCTTTTACCGGATCAATTACTTGCAAATACAAAATACCATCGACTTCTACAGCTATGTTATCTTTTGTAATACAAATTTGTGATGCAACATCAATTGCTTGCTCTTTTAAATTTTGCCGATACGATACTTTGTCAATAAAAGGAATCAGAATGTGAAATCCTGCATCTAACGACCTGCTGTACTTACCTAATCGCTCTACGATATAAACAGAACGTTGAGGAACAACTTTGAAAGTTGACAGAAATGAAACGAGTAAAATAATGATTAGAAATACTAAAATAACTGTTGATGCTCCCATGGTTATATTTTTGTTGATTTTACAATTAATAAGATACTTTCATTTCCTATAATTTTTACGTTCTCACCTTTTTCTATTGTGTCATCAGATTTTGCATCCCAAAGTGTTCCGTTCAATTCGACTTTTCCATTCTCCCCGGGACTAATACCGGTTGTTGCTTTCACAACTTTTCCGATTAACTCATCTTCTATTTCATTTGATGATTTTTTAGACCACATTATTTTATGAAGTGATTTTCGGAATAATAAAATCGTCAGTACAGAAGTCACTACAAAAATGATCAATTCAGTATTGATTGAAATATCCAGGAATAATGTAAGGATGGCCACGACCCAGGCGCCAACAGCAAAAAAGAAAAGGATAAGTCCGGGCATGACAAACTCGAGTAGAAAAAGTGCTACTCCTGCAACGAACCATATTACTGCTTCATTATTATAATTCATCATGTGTTTTGCCAACACTTTTTGTGTAGCACGGCAAAACTACTCTTTTTTCTGACAATATGCATCAAATTAAAAGGTGACAAACATGATCCTACATTATTAAATGGTGTAAGCGTTACTGAAGGCGCAGCACTTTGTGTAACAACTATCACCGGAGAAGTTGCAGTACTTCCGGTCTTACTACCTACACTTATACTTTTTGTTAATTTAATTTTATGCAAATCTTACAATGAAGTCCCGCAAATCATTGAAAAGGGTTTAACCCGCGTATAAATCAGATTCTTGAAAGAGAATGCAATTAATATCACCAAACTCCACTTTTAAAAAAATAGCCTATAAAATTCTGACTGCCCAAAAAACGAAACATAAAATCTCCTTCCATAAAAATAATTTTTGTAAAGCCACTTGATGAAGACTTCATCATTCGTAAAAAGAAAAAAAAGGAAAAGGAATCAGCTAACATTGAATAAACAGACTTAAGAAAACAGATTTGTATTTATATGCAGGAAAAACAATCAAATTAAAATAATTAGCACAACAAATGTTTTCAACTTGTAGACTAACGGGAAAAAAATATATTTTCAACCTTTGGTTTGATGATTTACTGAATTCTTTCAATCCAATATCCGTTGCAATAAAATAATTCGATCTGTTTGAATGTAATCAGGATTTTTAACTACTGTTTCTAACTGACTTTGCAAACTTTTCACATCAAATAATACCACGCGTAAATTATTTTGATGAGCCATCATGACATCTTCCTTAGTTGTTTCATCGTTATAACTGACGAGACCAAACAGGTTTCCTGCTAATGCCAGCTGGATAGTGGGTTGATCTATTTTTCCATCATAAAGTAATCGAAGTGATGGATTCAAGGCATTCATTTTACTCAAGAATTCCCAACTTCCTGCTTCAACAAAAATCTTGTCCGTATAATTATACTTATTGATCAGATTGTTAATTTTTTCAGCCATTGCAAACTCGTAAACATCCTGATCAGACACGATGTTTGTACAACTCACATAAGTTCTAACATCCAAAAAAAGTAATGGTTTTTGTGTAGTGCTTTGAAACTCTATCAGAATTCGTTCTAACGTTATTAAGTAGTCTTTCACATTCGAATAGGTGTTTTTATATTCACAATTAGCAAGTGTGACAGAATCGAATTGGAACAAACAACCTGCATAATTAGTTGAACGTTCTAAGGTCGGATCATGAAATAAGAAAAGGACACTATCATTACTCATTTGAACATCTACCTCTGCACCATCGGCATGAAATCCATAGACACCACGTATAATACCGGAATATGAATCATTCGGGTATGGATTACTGAGACCGTGAAAACCACTGCCTCCATGACCGATGACATCAATTCTGTTTCCATTCAGATTATCAATGTTGAACGTTGCTTTTTTACACCCGAATAATAAAACTAATACACTGTATAAAAAGTATTTTTTCATCTGCTAAAATTTATAAATCAAATACAAATCAATGTGCCGACTGTAGCCTGATAAACCAAACTTTCCATCCGTTGCATGCAAATGATAATTTTCTATATAATAACCAAAACCAATATTTGAACCGAACCACAAGCCGGTATTCTTAACTAATTTTTTTCAATTCCATAGCAGAGATTTAATTCATGATGCAAATTTCGACCACTACCACCATACCCTGATTTAATCACTGCACTTAAATTATAATATTGATAATCAAGTCCGATGTATGTTACGATGTCTTTGTACTCTGTTATTTGTCTTTTATACCCGCCTTTAATTCCGCGGAAACTCTTACTAAATGAGCTTGAGTAGGTTTGCGTAAAAGTAGGTCCGACAGTAAATACATTTTTATTTACATCAAGTTGTGCTTCAAAAAAAACATTGACACCGTCATTTGAAATAAAAGGCCCGGATCTTATTGCAAATTTTACTTTTTGGGATGCGGAAGTTTCAAGTGAATCCTGAGCAATTAACACAATTGGATTAATGAGAAGACAAAAAACAAGTCCTAATCCAAATAGAAATTTACAGGAGATGTACGAAATAAGTCCATCTGTAAATGAGAGATTTATTGCTTTTTTCATATACATATTATTTTTTCGTCTACTCGAAATCATTTTGGAAACAAGAAAGTTCCGGAATACCCGGAAATAAGAAATAGCATAAAAATCTTCCCTGATTTTCTATCACATTTAACTTACTTGAAAAACATTCCATCCGGCTTAATTCGTAAAGATTAATTACCCGCTACAATATTGCTTCATTCCCAATTAAAAAGTATTACATCATCTTACATAAATGTTATATTATTTTACACTCGAATAATACAGAAGAATTAATAAATGTCTCTAAAAAATTCAACTCCTGAAATTATTTTGAACTTCCATCGAATTGACTTCGGAATTTTCTTCAGCTCCTTTACCTCACACCATTTCTAAGGTGAACAGCCCTCCTATAAGATGAATTTCGTCACATCCTTTGAAATTCAAACGCTTTATTTCAGGCAGATTTATTTGGAAGAAATTAAACGGCGAAAACACGTCAAATTATCATGTATTTATTCTTACCAATACAAATGATCTACTCACCTATTATCGATCTTCTTGGGGTTTAAGATTTTTTAGTATATTAGTACATCTCAATAGTTCGTCTCTTTCCACATCTTATTCATCTTAATTAATGAGAAATAAAATTCTACTTCTAATTTTTATTTTCTGCACGTCAGCTCTGAATATAACGGCGCAAAATTTTTTAATCTGGGCTACCTATTACGGTGGTAATTCTGCAGATCAAGCATTTAATCTGACAACAGACTTACAAGGCAATGTTTACATGACAGGACTCACTGCGAGTTTGACAGGAATTGCTACAGCAGGTTCTCATCAGTCAACTTTTGGTGGTGGCGGATTTGATGCCTACCTGGTAAAGTTTGATGGAGCAGGAAATAGATTATGGGCAACCTATTATGGCGGTCCCGGTTCAGACTATGGCTATGCTGTAAAAACAGATGCAGCCGGAAATGTATATTTAATCGGTTACACATCGAGTACTAGTGGAATTGCAACTGCAGGAACGTATCAGCCTGTTTTCAATGCGGTAACTGATGCATTCATTGTTAAATTTAATTCAAGCGGAGTCCGGCAATGGGGAAGTTATTACGGTGGCGCTGACTATGATCAGGCCTTAGGTGTTACGACTGATGCTTCAGGAAATGTTTACATGAACGGATATACACAAAGCGTTAGTGGATTCTCAACTCCCGGCGCTCATCAACTTACTAATGCCGGTGGTTCAGACGGGTTTCTTGCAAAGTTTAATGCAAGCAATGGTACTCTCATTTGGGGAACATACTATGGAGGATCTGATGAAGATTATTTTAGTGATGTAGCAACGGATGCATTGGGAAATGTTATCGCGAGTGGGTATACTTATAGTTCATCAGGAATAGCTACTGCCGGTGGATTTCAAAATTCGTATGCAGGATTACAGGATGCTTTTGTTGTAAAATTTAATCCGTCAGGAGTTCGGCAATGGGCTACTTATTATGGAGGCTCATCAGTTGATTTCGGTTCCGGTATTGCTACCGGCCCGGGAAACGTAATTTATTTAACCGGACAAACAGCGAGTACAAATAATATTTCAAGTGGTGGTTTTCAAAATACGTTCGGAGGAGCAAGAGATGCATACCTCATTAAATTTGATGCCGGAGGTAATCGTATCTGGGGAACTTATTATGGTGGTACTGTTACTGAAGAAGGAATTGATGTTGCAACTGATGCGTGGGGAAATGTTTTTATCTCAGGTGATACATACAGTTCGAATGCGGGAAACGTAATTGCAACTCCGAATGGAGTTCAAACAAATCTCAACGTAACTGAGAATCATTATTTAGCTGCTTTTCTTCCAAATGGAATGCGTGCCAGTGCTACTTATTATGGAGCAAATCATGAAGAAGAAGCTCATCTTGCTGTGAATGTTTTCGGAGATATATACCTCGCAGGATTTACACCAAGCGCAACTGGTATTTCAAGCGGCGGATTTCAAAACACGTTTGGCGGTGGACCTGATGATGCAATGCTAGTAAAATTCGCTACAGGAATTGTACAAGAAATAAACGAAGTTCCGAACGATACCTTACCACCTGTACCAACTTCAACAGGCCCGTTAATCTATATAAGCATAGATGTTTTTAAGGGTGGCGGTATTTCTATTTCAAATGCAATCCTGAAAAACTTTTCACCCGGCAAACCACTTCCTGTATCCGGATCAACAAACATAACATTCACCTGTGATTTTACAGCAGACTACTCGACCGGTGGCGGAACCATTCCTGTTAGTTGTCCGGCTACCGTTACAATGAAGGTTGATTTCGAATCTGCTTTAGGATCTACTCGAATGTACACATCAGAATTACTACAACTAGATGTTTCAGGAGGTACATTGCCGGCGGGAGTAGAAATTAGAGAAAGTCCGACTAAAAGAAGTTTAGGATTGGTTGTTTCCACTGATATTAATAGTGGACATTATGACTTATCCAGCTTCTTTGATGTGTTTACTGAATTGACAACTGACAGTGGTCAAAATTGGCAGCCAAGTACTGCTTCTCCTGCGCGTATGGATTTGCAAAGTGAAACTCCTTCATCTGTTCCAACACTTGGCGAATGGGGATTAATACTCCTTGCAGCTCTGACGATTGGGGTCGGAATCTTTTTTGTAAAACAAATTACGGTCGGATAATTATCGTTCCGAAATTGTTTTCTACCAGACTGTAATCAGCCGATTCAGTAACACGATTTCCTGTGATATCGTAAACAGAATAACCTGTAGTAAATAACCTTGCTGCATTTTCAATGCCGTTAAAATCTGTTTGATTAATGGTGCCGTCTTGATTTACATCGCCGCTCCATAAACCAAAATTTCCGTCGTTGAGACTTGCTTCATTGTCGCCGTATGCCTTATTTGCTGCCGTTGAAAAATCATAACTAACCGATGAAGCACTGAAGAGAACAGGATTCTTGCTCCATGTTTCCAAAGAATTCCTATGCTTCACAACTACATAATAATTTTTATTCAGCACAACATTCGGAATTCTCACGTGACTGTTTCCATTGACATCTACAGTATCTTTTGCACTAAACATTAGTTGATAAGGCGATACATTATTGCGCAACTCTACCGTAATCGTATCGCAAAGGGTAGGTCGTGTCGCCGGATCAACAGCAGCAATCATTTTATTAGCTCCTAAATAAAATCCCTGAATAAATGCTTTCACATTTACAAATACATCGCAAGAAACATTGACGACTGACGTTCCGCTAGTTGTGCAGCCATCCGGAGCTGTAGTTATGACTGTATACGATTGAGATCCTGTCGGTGCATTGCTTACGATTACACTTGCATTCGAACAATCAGAATTGTTACAGCTAATTGCTCCAATGTTACCGGGACCTGAAACAACATGTGAATAAGTTGTAACAAATGAAACTCCCCAACTAACTAGATCACCAACATCACTACCTGCATTGTCTGATATATTCATCATCCAGTTTCCGTTAATGTTAAACGGAAAAGTTAATCCGCTCCAGAGATGGGCTGCATCCGGATTAGAACCATCGGAAGGTTTGTAATTTCCATTCACTACATTTCCTCCAACAATTGTTGAAGCAGAATTTGTTTGAGGAAGGATGTCGGTTGCTGTTGTTGTAAAGGTATATGAACCGGTCATGTCTCCATTTGTACCGGTTGTTGTTGCCGGAACTCCAGGCCGATCAAAGACAATCGTACTTCCTCCCGGAGTTGTCAACGTTACTTTTAAATCACCTACCCAGGTATGTTTACGGTTTGGTGCAACAGTACCCGTTCCAAATGTAAGTATAACGGAAAGTTGAGATGGAGTTGATAATGCAATTCCACTACTGATTGCAATTGTATTGTTAACACCTGCAGGAGTATTATCCGGTATGGCCAGATTCAATGCTCCTGAAGTGAAACTATTAGTTACTGTTCCACTCGAAGATTGAACTGTCAAAGTGAAATCAGTGCCAGGACAAATTGTTGCAGGTGCTGATGTAAACGAATTAATAACCGGTAATGGTTTTGAAGTTACAATTGCAGTTGCACTCGTTGAACAATTTTTAAAATCAGTTACAACTACCTGGTATGTTGCGGGAAGTATATTACTTATTGTTGCAGTCGTTCCCGAATTGCTCCAACTATAAGTGTATGGTAAAGTGCCACCTGCGGGAATTACTGTTGCGGAACCATTACTCAAATTACAACTGGATTGAGTTGTTGATGTTGCAGCACTCAAAGGAGACAACGGTTGCGTTACTGTAAAACTATAAGTGCGCGTACACATTGCGCCATCTGTTATCGTTACTGAATATGCTCCTGCTATTAATCCGCTTCTGCTTTGTGATGTACTTCCATTATTCCATAAATAGGAATAAGGTGCAATTCCGGAAACGAATGACAAGGTGATTGCTCCATTATTTCCTCCATAGCAACTAACATCTGTTACAGTCGAACTAATCGGTACATTGTCAACATTTACAATGACTGTATCTTTTGCCGTTATACCGGAACCTGTTTTAGTCGCTGTTAAAATGTATGATGTTGTAGTACTCGGTGCTGCTTTTGGATTGCTATTGATAGAAGAACTTAATCCGGCTATCGGACTCCATAAATAATCAAAACCGGAAACAGAAGACAGACCAATTGAAACACTATCCCCGACACAACTAGTTTTATCCGGCCCTGCATTCACAGAAAAAGTTCCGGTTATTCCAATGTTATCGATGTATATATTATTTCCATAATAGCCGAGATTCTTAAATGAAACCAAAATATTACCACTGCCGCTGTAACTTGACAAATTAATTGTTTCTGTGCGCCATTGGACTGATGTTGGTGTAAAGGCTGATGTGTTTGTACCTGCTACTGTTGATAATGTACTTCCACCTTTAAAATACACAACATTGAATGATGCACCGCAATTAGTCGAAACTAACACTTGCAATGAATCCGAATAGTTGGTGGTATTGTATGGCTGATATGATACATCAAATGTAAGCTGAGCAGTAGTTAATCCGGCAATATCAAATCGAGGAGTTCGCATTTCATCTTTCTTTCCTGCCACATCCATACTGTAGTTATCAAACCACATTGAAGCTGTGCTTGTTCCAAATCCGCTTGCTGCTGTCGTTCGCTGCCAGACTTTAGAATCGTTGCCATCGTCTATAGAAGTCCATCCTGTTGGAGGAAATGTCGTGTTTTCAAAACCTTCCGCCAATGGTAGTCCACTACCAAATGTGTTTATATAACTTGTCTTTGTAATTGAATTTGTACTGACTCCATCAGACACAGTCAATGTTACATTGTATGTTCCGGAAGCACTATATGTTACTAGCGGATTTTGTATAGTTGATGTTGATGGTGTTCCACCGGGAAAAGACCAAGCCCAGGAAGTAACATTCCCTGTAGATTGATCACTGAACTGTACGCTACTTCCAGGACATGGATTAGTGCCATTTGCAGTAAACAAAGCAGTAACGGCTCTGATTCCTGTAAGTGGAACTTCCCACATACCGCGTCCGTATTCTGAAACTCTTAATGCTGATTGATTAGTTCCATCATCATATACACTGAAATCATTGATGACCGTTCTTGTTGGCAACGCTGAGGAAAATAGTGTCCAGCTGGTTTGTCCTGCTTTTCTATAATAAACACTCGTGTTACCGGCAACAAAAACTAATTCATTGGAAGAAAAATATTCATCGGGTATAATCTTCACCCAGTTGATAGAAGGAAGATTATATGATACATCAGACCATGTTGCACCATTATCTGCAGACCGATAAACACGGGTATTCAAAACGGCATACAATACATTCGGAGCAGATTTAATGTTCGTGAGTGACGCAGAATTACTTGTTGCATTTGGCAAAGTGTAACTTGTAAAAACAGGAGTTGCAGCTAAGGCATTATTACAAACATTTATTGTTGCATCACTACCGATTACATACACACGATTTGAATCGGCCAGATTTACATGTACCGCTTTTATCGTTTTATTTATTGCAGAAATCAAAGTCCAAGTTGGTGGTGTTGAAAGTAAATTTGTTGTTCGGTAAATTTCCTGATTTCCTGCAAAAGCAAGATTCGGATAGCCTCTATAAAAGGCCAGATCCTGCAATGTTGTAACCGGCAAACCATACGTTGCATCACTTCCTGTTACAGCTCTTCGCTTATCGCGGTCGAAATAATAGACCGTTGTACTATTACTTCGATAATCAAATGCACACTTTGCACTCCAGTCTCCTCCACGATTGGTATACCATATTCCGGCACTGTGATAAAGTTCACCGTTATCCTGGGTTCCAATGCTGAACATGTCTTTTCGCGTCGGACTACACACACCATGATAAATTTCATATCCATAAATTCCATCACTCTTCGGTGTCCAGTTCGTTCCACCGTTTGTACTTACCCAAACTCCTCCATCATTTGCTGTCCAAATCTGTGAAGTATTGTATGGATTAACTTTCACCCAATGCATGTCTGTATGCAACTCAGCATACCAATTTGTCATCTTCGTCCAGTTAACTCCACCATTGGTTGATTTCCAAAAATTATGTGAGCCGAAATAAAGTATATTTCCATTCACCGGATCTGCATTGAACATACAATTGTAATCACCTTGTCCGGTAGATGTCGGTGTATCATCGTATGCCGTCAGGTTCGGACTTGTAGCGTCTTTTACATTTACAAAAGTAGTTCCTGCATCAGTCGATTTAAAAATAGTTCCGTTATTCGCTACCATAGAGAAGTAAACCAGATTACTATCAGCAGGAGTGACAGCCACCCGACAACCACCGCCTGTTGTTGAACCAACCGGAAAGTAAATTCCGCTCGTAATTTGCGTCCATGTCTCACCCATGTCAGTTGACCGATACAATTCTGAATAGGTAGCAGCGTAAATTGTTTTTGTATTCGCAACTGTATTGACTTTAAAAACCATATCACGACAAGCCAATGTTCCGCCTGATTTTAAAGTCCATGTTGAACCTGCATTCGTTGATTTATAAATTCCAACATTTGTTGCAGCAATCAAAGTGTTTTGATCAGCAGGATCCATTAAAATTTCCACGACCATTTTACTTGTTAATGAAGTTGGAGAAAATGTTGCACCACCATCAATCGATTTGTAGACACCGCTTCCATTATAATAATAATTCTGATCGCCGGTTCCGAGATAAATAATCTGATCATTCGTAAAATTCACACACACAGAAGCAAGACGCATTTGCGGCATGACATCACATCCGGCAGCAAGCGTCCATGTTGTTCCTGAGTTGGATGAAATAAAAAGTCCGCCTCGTGAACTGACTGCATATACTTTAGAAGAATTGGTCGGGTGAAATTTCACCTGAGCAACTCTGCTCAATCCATGAATCTGTCCGCTGGCATTGGTTGGAAATAAATTAGGCGAAACAGGAGTCCAGTTCGTTTGAGCGAAAAGATTCGATAAACTAAATAAGACAATCGAGATGCAGGTAAAAAATTTATTCATAAGATTCCTTTATTCTTTAAGAACTTACTTTTAATGATTTGAATTCAACTCTTTTTGTTTATTGTAAATCTCCATTCGTTCTTCTGCAGTTAATATCCTGCCATCGTTTTGTACAAATGGTTTTACTTCTCTCATCCAATCTTCAAAACGTTTACATTGATAGGTCATTTCTCTTATCTCTTCGAGTTTTAGCAAATCCTGTTCGCTTAACTTTTTCTTGCTTTCAGCTTTACGCTCTCTTTCATGTTCACGCTTTTCGCTTTCCAGCTTTTTCCTTTCCTTATCGGTCATCTTTTCTGAAGAAGACTGTGCTGCTTGCTCCATCTCTTCCGATTCAGGATTTGGTTTAACATGATATTGCCAGTAGGTTTCATACGCTTTTACTGCTTCATAGAAATTGGTATTGGGATCCTCCATCATTTTTATCCAAACCGGATTATTATTATAGTTAGTCAGTGTATCCTGTGCGAATAAATTCGATTTTAATACAAGCAAGAGAAAGCCGGTAATTAAAAAATACCGGAAGAAGGCATTCGGTTTTCTGAACATGAAAATAATGGTTTAGACCTGCGCAATTTGAATTGGCAATTTAAGCCATCATAGCGGAATTTCCTATACTTTAAGGAAGGCAAAAGTTCCTTTCACTACATAATTTCGCTTGTAATCAAAATTTATTCGAAAAAACTAAAGCATATATGAGAGTAAAACCATTCAATTAATACAGTATAAATTCAATCTGACTTCCACACTAACCCGGACTATTGTTAATCGCTCCAAATTTGTTGCAGATGCAAATGGAAATCCAAGAGTGAATAAGTATGAAATGGAAATAACGTATTGAATACTCTTACGTGCTTGCAAAATAAAATTGTGCATCTTTGCATCGACGAAAACACTATAACAACGAGTATCAAATTCGACATTTTACGAAGGATTTTCAGCTATAAGGAATAGTATTCCCATGGAAATCACTGTTTAAGATGTTAATTCGCACTCTTCCGGTATTTGTCAACAGACTCCAAACCCTATTCAGCACAATCAATTAAATGGAAAACAACCTCGATACTATCTTCCCTTTCGGAAAACAATTAAAACGGGTTCAGCAAACAGGAACGACGCGCTCAGGAAAAAAAGTATTTGTACTTGGCATTTATGCCGATGTTGTGAATGCACGTTGGATTGATACGAGAGGAAAAGAAATTGTTCGGGCAATTCCTGTTGCAAGTGAACCGGAAATTTACTGGGCCGGAACCGGTGCTGAAAAAATTATCACTGAACTTTCTATTCCCGCTGAACTTGGTACATTGGAAATAGCGTCTAACGAATATAACGGCGTTATTGGTCGCACACTTGACACATTGTTTCTTGAACCTCTTGGATATACACGGAATGATGCCTGGCTTTGCAATTTAATTCGTGAGCCGAGAATGGACGAAAGTCAACGATTGGTTATTGATAAAAGATACAAACCTGTTGTAGAAAAATTTGAACTTCCTCCATCTACCGTTCCTGACTTTGACAAAACAGAGACCAATCCGCTAGGAAGAAGAAATGATATTTTAGAAGAACTGGAAAAATCAGCAGCTGATACTATTATTGTACTGGGTGAATTGCCTCTCTCCTGGTTTTTTAAATTTTACGACGAACGCTTTTCTAAACTTTCTGAATTTGGTGAAACGAATGAAACCTATGGCAAGTCTCACGAAATCACTATCAACAACAAGGTTTATTCTGTAATTCCATTGGCTCATCCACGTCAGGTCGGTCCTGCTACGATTTCCACTTCCAAATGGAAGGTTCTTCACCACTCGTGGGCTGAACAAAGAAGAGTTAAAGCCTGAAACAAGAATTAGTAATTTTCCATACACAAAAATATTTTTTTCTGTCAGAGGATAATTAATTTTATTCTGAAAATTCTTCCTGCGATAAAATTTTATGAGAAACTAAAGCGTTAGATCCGATACATTTAGTCTAACCTTTTAATTAATCCCTCTCATGAAAAAATTCTTATCGACAATTCTGATACTTGCCACCGCGCAAACATTAGCGGCCAATGTAAAATCTGTAAAGTCATCCGTTAAAAATGTAACGGTTTTTATTCAATCGGCTCAGGTTTTTCGTAACGCAACTGTTTCTTTAAATCCGGGTATCACTGACCTTGTCTTTACCGGAATTTCTCCACTGATCAATCCGTCCAGTTTGCAGGCCGGAAGTAAGAGCAGCGTGCTGGTTCTCGATGTGAAACATAACATCAAATATCCTGAGCCTCCAAAACCTTCAGAAGGTAAATTACCAAAAGAAATTCAAAATGAAATTAAATCGATTGAAGATTCTATCACTGAACTTGGATTTCTTAGAGAAGAAATGAAGGATATAAAAATTGAAATGAAAGATAGCGGTAAAGCAAATTACAATGATAAGACCGGACTTCTCCAATGGAACACAACAGTTGGGACCAAAGAATATAAAACACTTTCATTTTCATATGCTGTGACTTTTAACAAAGACATGCCGCTTAACTTATATTAACAGCTAATTGAATTAGCAACAACATTGAAAAAAGTTAAAAAAACAAGTACTATATATAAATCCGTTGACACTAATAACTTAATTATTGGACAAAAACAACTTTTGTCGTTGCTATCAAACTATTCTTATTTATTATTCTTATATAATAAATTCCTCCAACACATTTTTCCGGTTTTGTAAATTGAAATTCGTTTAATCCAGTGTTAGCTAATAGTGTTTCGGTGTATAGCAATTCACTATTCCCATTTATTAGCTGAATAGTAATTAACTCTTCTTCAG
>JAYSPU010000123.1:0-3825 GCA_043721935.1 Bacteroidota bacterium
ATGTCTTCTATTCTACGGTTAACCGGTGCCGAATGGAGGTTTCCGATAACAAGAATGGCGGAGGCAATTACTTTTTCATCATTGCTATTTGCCGGAATAATGCCAATACTTGATATGGGTCGTCCCGACAGACTTTTGTTTTTAATTACTCACGGTAGAATTCAGTCACCAATACTTTGGGACATCATTGCGATTGCGACTTATTTTGTTGGAAGCACTATTTATCTCTATCTCCCGATGATCCCTGATATAGCTATGCTGCGCGATAAATTAAATCATGCTTCGAAATGGAGAATTAAGATTTATCGTGTGCTTGCCGTTGGTTGGAAAGGAACTGATTTACAAAAACAACTGCTAGAAAAGTGCATGAACATTATGACAGCCATCATTCTTCCCGTTGCAATATCTGTTCACACAGTAGTAGCATGGCTTCTTGCGATGACATTACGCACCGGATGGAATAGTACCATCCTCGGTCCATATTTTGTTTCAGGCGCTATCATGAGCGGTGCAGCAGCAGTGCTCATTGCAATGGCTATTTTTCGCAAAACATATAATCTGGAACAATACATAACCAACGTTCATTTCAAAAAGCTTTCATTACTATTATTCGTACTTACTTTAATATATACTTATTTCAATATTAATGAATATGGTGTTCCAGCATACAAAATGGAAAAGGCAGAGTCAGAATATCTGAATGAACTTTTTTCTGGAACACATGCTCCTTTGTATTGGTCTGTACAAATTCTTGGCTTATTAGTTCCACTTATTCTTCTTGCTTTAAAACGAATACGGAATTCAATCAGTTGGATTGTATTTGCATCATCACTAATAGTAGTTGGAGCTATGGTTAAAAGATACATCATAGTAATTCCTACCATGCTCCATCCTTTTGTTCCAATTCAAAATGCTCCACTATCTTACAGTTCGTATTTCCCATCTATAATTGAATGGCTTGTTACACTTGGTGCAATGGCAGGTTTCATGCTTGTTTACACATTGTTCAGTAAATTATTTCCCATCATTACTTTGTGGGAAACTGTCGATGCAATTAAAAATCATGGAGAAGAAAGTGTTGGTGTTGCTTTAAATATTCCTTCAACAGTTTCAAACTAAAGAAAATGAAAAGCACGACACTGTTTATTTTAATTCTACTAATCTTTCAGATTCCTGATTGTGTTATCGCTCAATCAGAAAAACGCAATGCAATTATTACAATGGCTTCTGAAAAAACTGATTCAACCCATGTAATAAATTTTGTTGTAACGGATATAAATAAACTTCCCGTAAAAGATGTTACCATAAATGTATTTGTAAAAAGAATGTTCGGCATGATGAAAATGGAGGATGTATTTACCGACAGCGTTGGAAAAACTTTGCTTACATTCAGCAATAAACTTCCGGGTAGTGATTCGCTTTCAAATATTTTTGTAATCGCAAAAATTGAAGATGATAAGTTGCTCAATGATATATCATCCCAAATTATTATAAAATCAACTATTTCTTATCAACGGTCACAACCATTGGAGCGTTCAACATTTGCAAGTCGCGCACCAATATGGCTAATCCTTACATTTTCAATTTTGTTTGGTGGTGTTTGGCTTGTTTATTTCAAAGTTATTGCACTGATTAGAAAAATTAAAAGAGCAGGGAATATAATTTCTTAAATTATTAATAAGCAAAAACAAATTAAATAAAAAAATGAAAAATCTTTTACAGAATATGACAAGCAAAGGAATAATAGTTTTTATGCTATTGTTCTCAACAACTTTCACAATAGGTTACGTTGCATTCAGTCAGCAAAAAGAAAAAGAGTGGGAATCACCGCCTGCGGCAGACAAAAAATTAAACCCTTTAAAACCTGATTTAGCCGGTATTGCAGCGGGCAAGGCGCTTTATACAAAAGAATGTTTTTCCTGTCATGGAAAAACAGGAATAGGAGACGGACCTGCTGCTTCTGCACTTGGCAAATCACCAGGTGATTTATCATCTAAAATGACGCAAGACCATAGCGATGGAGCATTGTTGTGGAAGATTCAAACCGGTAAACCACCTATGCCATCCTATCAGAAAAAATTATCGGAAATACAAGTGTGGCAATTAATCAATTATATGAGAACTCTTAAAGCAACTGCTAAAAAATAGTTTACACCATGAAAACAATTATCAGTACAACAATCACTGCAATTTTATATCTAACGGTCAATGCACAGGATTATAATAAAACTGCAATGGACAGCATGTCAGCACAACCAGAGAAAAAGGAATATTCCAATACAGGATTTCTTTTAACCGGATATACCAATGCTTCTTTTATTTCAGAAGGAAAAAATAATTCGTTTGGTGATGTAGGATTTAGTCCGATTTTTTTGTGGCGACCTGCAAAACATTTTTTCTTTGAAGGAGAATTGGAAATGGAATTTGAAGACGGGCAACTGCATCTCAATCTTGAATACGCAAACATAAATTGTGTGTTAAGCAAATATGTAACATTTCGTTTCGGAAGATTTTTAACTCCGTTTGGGACGTTTCAGAATTTATATCATCCATCCTGGATAAATAAACTTCCGCTTACACCATTAGGATTTGGTCATGATGGTGTAGGTCCATCTTCTGAAATCGGCGCAGCGTTGGGTGGCGGTTTTCCTATCGGTTCATCAAAACTGAATTACAGTATTTATTTATCCAACGGTCCTGTATTAAATCTTGGTGACGAAGAACCGGGTGAAGAAGGGAACCTAATGTATGAAAATTATTCAGACAATAATAAAAACAAAGCTATTGGCGGACGAATAGGTTTTCTTCCGTTTCTCAATTCATCTCTTGAGTTGGGAGTGTCCGTGCAATCAGCAAAACCGGGTGATACAGGAAGTGAGTACGAAAAAATTAATTTACTCATGTATGCGTATGATTTAAACTATGTAAAGCAAATTGATTTTTTGAAAGGAACGGTTGATGTAAAAGCGCAATTGAATGTTGTAAATGTGGATAATGCAATTTATCCTGACCATGATGATAGCACAGGAATGGGCACTTACACTTACGAAAATAAACGCGATGTACTTTATGTGCAGTTGGCCTATCGCCCAACGATGTCTAAAATTAAAGTCATAAAGAAATTTGAAGGAGTTATTCGCCACTCTGCATTAAATCTTCCTGAAGATGCAAAAGAAAACAAAGATGTAACACAAAATATATTTGGATTGAACTATTGGGCAAACTGGCGCACTGTTGTAAAGGCAGCCTACCAACCCGATAAGGACACGCCGCGTTTCTGGTTACAAATAGCAATGGGATTTTAAAAATACAAGCTAAATAAATCATACAATGAAAATAATATTAATCAACACAACAATCATCATTAGTTTCATAGTTGCATCTGTCATGATGAATGGATGCGCTTCAACAAAGCTTGCTGAAAAAGGCGGTGCGGAATTGTGGAGCGAAAACTGCGTCCGCTGCCACAGCACACCTCCACCTAATGCGTTTACAGGCGAGCAGTGGGAAACGATTGCCATGCACATGCAAATTCGTGCATCACTCACAGATGATGAATCAAAAAAGATAAAAGAGTTTTTGCAGTCAGCTACTAATTAATAGAAATATAATACAAATGTCAGAAACACAATCTTCCAGAAGAAAATTTCTAAAAGTTGTTGGTGTAGCAGCCGGAGCAACTGTTGCAAGCACATCAGCCTTTGCAGGATTAATTGACCACTCCAAAATTGAAAAATTAAATCCTGAACAAAAAGAATTTATGCTCACCTACGAAAAATGGATGGATGAATTCATTGATACAATCCGCATTAAAAAAGCAGATCC
>JAYSPU010000124.1:0-7181 GCA_043721935.1 Bacteroidota bacterium
ATATGAATTTCAACATTACCGGCCCAGGCCAATCCATCCAGTCTTAATTGCGCATTGAAAAAATCAGGACCTGAACCATGATTGTGTTCACCGGGTTTAACCACTTCCACCTTTGTACCATCGTCAGCTACGAGCCGATTCATGTCGAACAAACGATGTTTCCATAAGTAATGCAAAAATGCTTCCGTCATACAACAAAGGACGGCAGCTTTTACGAAAAATACGTTTCTTATAATAGACTTTCTAACTGCAAACGCATTTGAGTTTGCAATTTCTTCGCTTCTATGCGGGCTTTATCGGCAAAATCTTCACCCGATGAAGCATATAAAATACTTCTGCTTGCATTGACAATTAGTCCGCACTGTTTATTCATTCCGGCTTTTGAAATTTCTTCCAGGCTTCCACCCTGTGCACCAACACCGGGGACAAGATAGAAATGATCAGGTGCCAACTTGCGAATCTCAGCAATCAGTTCAGGATGTGTTGCACCAATTACAAACATGAGTTGATCTGCATCACCCCATTCTTTTGAGCGACGTATTATCTGGAGATATAATTTTTCAGCAGGAGAATTTGAATTTACCACATCTGAAAGCTGAAAATCTTTTGACCCTTCATTACTGGTTAATGCCAGAAGAATCACCCACTTGTTTTTAAAATTCAAAAATGGCACGACAGAATCTTTGCCCATATAAGGAGCAACGGTAACGCTATCAAAATTATAATAATCAAAAAACGTCTTCGCATACATTTCAGAAGTATTTCCAATGTCGCCACGTTTTGCATCGGCGATTGTAAAAATATCATCTGAAATATTCATTAATGTTTTTTCAAGACTGATCAGTCCGGCAGGCCCTAATGATTCGTAAAAAGCCAGATTGGGTTTATAGGCAATTGAAAAATCTTCAGTTGCTGCAATAATCTGTCTGTTGAATTCAAAAACAGGATCCTCACTTTTTAGCAGATGAGGAGGAATCTTTGTGATATCTGTATCTAATCCAACGCAAAGGAAGGATTGTTTTTTTTTGATTTGTTCAAATAACTGATCACGAGTCATGATGCTAAAATACCAATTGTATCCGTATCCGGTTATACTTTAACAGAGAAACATTAATTATAAATCTTTTGCATCGTTCCGTTCTCATAAGTTCTTACACCTCCACTTTTTGTATTCCTTTTATTTGTTTTAATTTACTTTACAAACCACACACATGAGCCAACACCTGGAAAAGAAATTATCCCTATTCGATTCTACAGCCATCATCATCGGTTCCATGATCGGTTCCGGAATTTTTATTGTGTCAGCAGAAATTGCCCGACAAGTACAAACACCCGGCATGTTGATGCTAGCATGGATTGTAACGGGAGTCATAACCATTTTCGGAGCACTTAGCTATGGAGAATTAGCAGCAGCTATGCCGAAAGCCGGCGGGCAATATGTCTATCTGAAAGAATCATACGGTCCGCTTTACGGATTCTTATACGGATGGTCATCCTTTGGTGTAATTCAAACCGGAACCATTGCCGCTGTTGCTATGGCTTTTGCTAAATTCACCGGTGTATTCTATCCTGAAGTACTGGCAGCGGATCATGTCGTACTTAATTTAGGATTTCTGACAATCAATACTCAGCAACTACTCGCAGTTTCACTTATTATTTTTCTCACTCTTTACAATTACAAAGGAGTCAAGGCAGGCGCGGTTCTACAAAATATATTTACCGTAACAAAAGTATTTGCGTTGCTCCTGCTGGTGGTACTGGGATTATATTTTGGCTTTCATGGAATGGGCAATTGGAATAATTTTAAACCGGTGTTTCCTGACGTGATCACCCTAGCAACGATAGGAGTTTTCGGTGCAGCAATGACAGGATCACTCTTTAGTGCAGATGCATGGAACAATGTCACCTTCACAGCCGGAGAAATTAAAAATCCACAACGCAATCTGCCATTGTCCTTATTCATAGGAACAACGACCGTGATCTTTTTGTACCTGCTAGCGAATCTGGCATATCTGTATGTACTTCCTATTGAAAAAATTCAAGGTGCAGAAAATGATCGCGTGGCTACTTTATTAATGCAAACTATTTTGGGTGCAAAAGGAAAGTTCTTTATGGCTGCCATGGTCATGATTTCCACCTTTGGATGTTTGAATGGCGTCATCTTCACATCAGCAAGGGTCTATTATGCCATGGCAAAAGACGGATTCTTTTTAAAGGCGGCAACGAAGTTGAACAAACACGATGTACCGGCTAATTCATTGTTGATGCAATGTGTCTGGTCTTGTTTGCTTTGCTTCTCAGGAACCTATGGGCAATTGCTAAATTATATCATGTTTGTCGTCATGTTATTTTATGTGCTGACCATTACCGGACTATTTGTATTACGAGTTAAACGACCTGAAATGGTAAGACCATACAAAGCCATTGGCTACCCGGTATTGCCGGCTATTTATATTCTACTTGCACTATTAGTCTCAACCGTAATGATGATCTATCAAACAGGTGATAGTTTGAGAGGACTGGTCATCGTACTCATTGGAATACCGGTGTATTATTTATTCTCTAAGAACAGTAAACAGAAACCGGTTTAAGATTAAAGGAGATAAAGAAAATTCAGGAACCTATATTTTTTTGGTTTCCCCCGTTGGTCCGCATTGCAATGCAGACCAACGGGGGAAACCAAAAAAATCAATCAAAAAAAAGGCCTCATCAGAGGCCCTTTCCATTATTATCTTTCTAAGATTATCTTTTAATTTTTGTCTTTGGTTTAGAACCAAGTCCGACCGGACTACCAACCCGGGTCATTGCACAACGGAAACCAAGATCATTACGACTTTGGTTCTCATCGAGGAATCGACGGGCACCCGGAGACATCCAGTAAGCACGATCGTTCCATGAGCCACCTTTGTAAACACGAGCCTTATCGTTAATCATTGACGTCAGACCGTAATCGTATTTAACAAACTCAGGTTCGTCACCATCAAGTTCATTGATATTATCGGCTTTAGTGTAATTACGACGATCCACATTTTCTTCCGGTGTAACTTCTCTTAGAGGAATACGACCAAGGCTATCTTTTTCAAGAATTGCACCTTCTTCATCACGTTGTTGAGTAGTAAAGACATTACCACGGAATGAATTGAAATCGCTCTTATCTTCAGGTGAAAGTGGACGATAAACATCCATCACCCATTCGTTAACGTTACCTGCCATACAAAACAAACCATAATCGTTGGGCCAATAAGAGTGAACCGGAGCAGGAATATCAGCGTTATCATTTAAGAAACCTGCTGTACCCATGTTATCACCTCGACCACGTTTAAAGTTGGCCAACATCTGACCTTTGTATTTATCATCTTTATTCCTGGTAATGTGACCATTCCAAGGATATTGACGACGATCTGTTACACGTTCGTAAACAGTATTTCCAATTTGTGACAATGCAGCGTACTCCCATTCAGCTTCTGTCGGGAGTCTGTAGCGCGGAAGAAGAATTCCATCTTCCATTCTTGCTTTACGAGTTCCACTACTACCTGAACTTGGATTCAAATCCTGAAGATCACTTTTTACAAGACCTTCATATTGTCCACTAAAATAAGCATCGGTATTAAAATTATCTTCGTTAATCTGGTTTGGATTCACACGGAGGATACCTTCGCGGATTAAAATCTGTTCGTTTACACGATCAGTTCTCCAAATACAAAAATCGGTTGCTTGTAACCAGTTAACACCTACCACAGGATATTGCTGATATGCCGGGTGACGGAAATACAATTCAACAAGTGGTTCGTTGAAGGCCACTTTATCACGCCAAACTAATGTATCCGGTAAAGCTTTTTTATAAACCTCAGGATAATCTGCCGAATAAACACGAGTAATCCAGTACAAATACTCAAGGTAATGTACGTTAGCTACTTCTGTCTCATCGATATAAAATGAACTAACTGTGATACGTCGTGGAATATTATCCCATGACATAGTTACATTTTGTTCAGTACGACCCATAGTGAAGGTACCTCCTTCTACTAAAACAAGTCCGGGACCTGTTTCTTGTTCGTCATAAGGAACTACTTCGAAACCACCATTCTTGGGGTCGTTATAATTCCAACCTGTGATTGAAGACTTTTCCTTACCGCAGGAAGCTAATAAAAGCCCTAATGCGATGAGGCTAAAGAAATTACGATGAATTATTTTCATTTTTATTTCTGGGTGGTTAGTGTTTTCCGAAAACGGAAGTCAAATGTATTTTATTTTATTTAAATCAGAAAGCCGGACACTTAATTGTACGGAATCGTTTCTTCTTAGGATGACAACCCAATTGGAAACCAAGCGACAATTCATGTGAACCGGCAGAAGCATTATAAAGCTTGGAAACAGTAACATCGTAACTGTAGCCAAACTTGAATATTCCTTGTTGAAGACCAATTAATGCAATAAATGCATCGCCACCTCTATACCATAAACCACCAACCAGTGGTGCTTTAGCAATGTAGAAGCCGATGTTGTATTGTTTGAAATCTCTTTGCTTCTGCCAGATAAAGTTAGGAGAAATATAAGTGGTTCCATCTCTGCTTCCGCCAATAGGTATGATAGCACCTGCGTGAGCTGTAATTTTCATCGGAAGTCTTGAACCTGGGGCGGCGCGAATATAAAATTCTTCCGGCTCCGTCAGATGATGCACAGCGACACCGCCATAATAGCGATTGCTGTATCCCATAATTCCGGCTGAAAAGTCCCAAAAATCACGATTCGTATTTGGTCTGATTTCCTGTGTTTGATAAATAAAACCATAACGTGGATCAATCATATCACCGAAAGTCAATTTATCCCAGTCTACGCGCTTCTGCACATAAGTTCCTTGCATACCAAAACGAATACTGAATTCACGAGTAACGTTTAATTGATACGCATAGATTGCGCTGATATTCGTAGTTGACAATGTTGTTTCACCGGCCTTGTCATTCAATACTAACAAACCAAGGCCTCCACCTAAGCCTTCAACATGCTGATCATAAGAAGCGGTGTAGGTTACGAAAGTCCCTGTTAATGCAGGCCACTGGTTACGATAGTTCAGATTGATTCTCGGACAACGGGATGACCCTGCAAATGCCGGATTCAGATAAAGAGGATTTGCGTAAAATTGCGTGAACTGAGGATCCTGCGCTAAAAGCGTTCCTGAACAAACTATAAATACAAGTACCAGAAATTTCCTGATCATCAAGAGCCTTTATTGAGGAGTTATTCTTACGGGCATTAAATTACAGAGTTACGATTCAATTATCGTCTTAATTGGGGAGTCTATTGTAATTTGTAAGAAAACTCTACAATTTTAAACAATTTTTTTTGAGGATTAATCAGAATCCAATAAAAAAGCATCTTTTTTAACAGATTAATTTTGAATACGTAAAACATCCCTATACAAATGTGAAATAAGTAACCATTAATCGGTATTTTTGTTGACCAAAGAGAATAAATAACAAAGAGTGACGTTCTTCCGACATCGCTCTTAACTCTTCTATCTCCATGAATTCACCTACCAACGCCAAAGGATTACTTTTTATTTGTGCTTTATTTTTTTCTATAGCTGTTTCAGCTCAGGAAAAAAGAGGGCAGTTCACTATTAATTGGCTGCCGGTATTAGAACTGAGTCAGGATGATCAACCTAGCCGCTCACTTAATTTCGAAGGCGTCAGTTATGACGAATTGTTTCACCCAAGATTTATTATTACTGAAGCTCTATTCACACCCGCCAATGTTCAGGTAGTTTTAAAAAACATCACAACTGAACCTTTAACAGATATTTCGGCACTAAGAAATCCGTCATCTATTGGAACTGAATTCAGTATAGAAACGAAAATTGTTACCCGAAAAAAAATTAATTATTATTCAGCTTCAATTTTACCCTTAAGAAAAAACGGGAATGGATTTGAAAGACTGGTTTCTTTTGAAACTGAAGTAAAAGTCCTTAGCACGAATGCACGCGTAACGTCAACAACCAGAAACTATGCATCAGGAAGCGTTCTGAAGATTGGTGATTGGTATAGGATAGGTGTCTTGCAAAACGGGATGTACAAATTAGATTATGCATTCCTGAAAACTCTTGGATTGGATGTCGATCATTTAAATCCTAAAACGCTTCAAATCTATGGTAATGGTGGTGGTGCACTTGCCTACGGAAATTTCAATCCACGATACGATGACTTACAGGAAAATGCAATTTATGTAGAAGGTGAATTAGATGGTGTATTTAATCCGAGCGACTACGTTTTGTTTTACGGAACCGGACAGACCAAATGGAATTACAACTCATCGAATCGTCAATTCAACCACAAGCTTAATTTATACTCTGACACAACCTATTATTTTGTTACTGCTTCACAAGCGGCCGGAAAAAGAATTCAAAACAGGGCTTCTTCTACTCTTCAACCCACCAATACAGTTACTTCCTATGACGATTACTTTTTCCATGAAGCAGAATTAACCAATCTGATTGCTTCCGGAAGAGAATGGTACGGAGAAAGCATGGATGTAATCAATAACAATGTTTCTTTTTCAGTATCGATTCCGAACTTGTCTTTGACTGACAGTATATTCCTACGATCAACTTATGCAGGTCGGGCTAAAAGCAGTGGCTTAAACAATAGTTTTAATGTAAAGATCAATGGCAATAGTTTAGGCACGATTAATTTTAATGAAGTTGGCGACTTTCCGTCTGACAATTATGCTAACAATGTTTCATTTGACAAATCTTTCTTTGCTTCTTCTTCAAACTTGGTCGTCAGTGCTACATTAAATTCTACCGATGCCAATGCGCAAGCCTGGTTGAACTATGTAGAATTCAATTACAGACGATCTTTATCAGCATCAGGTAATGGTGGTCAGTTTCATTTTCGGGATTCAAAAAGTATAGGTCCGGGAAATATTTCAGAATATAAAATCTCCAATAACACAGCTCCACTTTCAGTCTGGGATATCACTAATCCGCTAAATCCGGTAAATCAGTTAAGCAGCTTTAATAGTGGGGAAGTTTCATTTGTTTATCCTACTGACGAAATACACGAATATTTTGCATGGACTGGTTTGCAATTTTTGACACCAGTAAGAATTGGCGACGTAGCCAACCAGAACCTTCATGGTTTACCACAAGCTGACATGCTAATTGTTACGAATCCTTTATTTGA
>JAYSPU010000125.1:0-5085 GCA_043721935.1 Bacteroidota bacterium
CGAATCATCTTTGGCCAAGTGTGCCAATCGGTAAATTGAACGAACAAAATAAAAGCAACAGACAGAATAGTAAATCCCCAATAAACCAGATACAGTATTCTCTGGGATTGAGAAGATTTGTTTACAGCCAGAAATTTTACTCCTTGAAATACATAAAGATCAAGAACAAGAAGGAAGATTAAGAACAGAATGATTCGGATAGACATAGATTGGAAGACGGATACTCAACAGATATATTTTAGCAGAACAATTATTCAGTCATAACACTTTTATACTCTGAAAAGTTATCCTCAGGGATTTAATCTGCTCAATGTCCACTTACCATTTCTTTGCTTTTCAAAAAGCAGTCTATCGTGTAAACGGCTTTCACGGCCTTGCCAGAATTCTATCCGACTTGGCTTTACTAAATAGCCACCCCAATGAGCAGGACGTGGAATTTTTACTCCTTTATATTTTTCTTCAATACGTAAAAAGCGATCTTCCAATTCTGCTCTGCTCTTCAACGCTTCACTTTGATGCGAAGCCCATGCGCCGATCTGACTCTCTCGAGGCCGCGAAGCGAAGTATAGATTGCTTGCACGAACAGAAAGTTTTTCAATAACACCTTGAATGCGAACCTGACGTTGCAACTCAGGCCAGAAGAAATTGAGACACACCTTTCGGTTTTGCTTCATCTCAATGCCCTTTGCACTTTTATAATTACTGAAAAAGGAAAATCCATCCTTATTAAAGTCGCGCAGCAAAACAACTCTTGCATCTACGCTTCCATTCTTTGAAGCAGAAGCAAGTGTCATTGCATTGGGTTCATTTACCTGAGCATTGATGGCCTCAGACATCCATTTTTCAAACTGAACAATCGGGCTTTTGGAAATTTTTTTTTCATCCAGATTTCCGGCTGTAAAATCATCTCGCAGAGATCGAATTTGCAGAGCTACATTTTGCTTCATAAGTAGTGCAAACATCGTAAAATAAGCGATTGTTTTTGCAGTGTAAAGAAATGAGATTTTAAGCGTGAAATAGAACCTGTTTTTGAGAAATGCATGTAAGTTTTAAGGCATTTCAGCACAAACTGAAGGGCTTTTTTATGGTAAAATTGATCTGGATAATCACTATTACTTACGGCTGCTGCGATGAATAAAAAGCCACTATGAGAAAAAAAAATGTACACCTTGATCCGGAAGTAGGAAGAATCCTTATTTCTGAACCATTCCTCCTTGACAGCTATTTCAAACGCGCAGTAATTTTATTGGGCGAACATAGCGAAGAAGGAACGGTAGGATTTATTTTAAACAAACCAACTGACTTACAGTTGAACGATGCCTTGGACGACTTCCCTCCTTTTGACGTACCGCTCTATTTCGGCGGACCTGTTCAAACGGACACCATTCATTTTCTACACACGTTGGGAGATAAATTGACAGGAAGCAAACAAATTTTACCCGGTATTTTTTGGGGTGGAGATTTAGAGATGCTAAAATTATTAATCGATACACATCAGGTGAACAAAGACGATATCCGTTTCTTTGCCGGATATAGTGGCTGGGAACCACAACAATTAGATGATGAATTGAAAGGAAAAACCTGGTTGATTTCAAGTTGCAAAAAAGATGTAGCATTTACCGATCATCCTGAAGATTTATGGGGAGAAGTATTGCGAACCATGGGAAGTCAGTATGCAATACTTGCGAACTTTCCGGAAGACCCAAGTCTGAACTAATTTAATCAACTTATACCTTCTTCAAATCAATTTGCGAAAGATTCAGGTATAATACCGAAACAGACAAGCCGGAATAATTTAGTAATTCAATTCCATTTCGGTATAATATAGATAAAGTCCCTTTAAACAAAATCACTTTGTTTAAAGGGACTTTTTTTTGAAATCTATTTCTCTCCTGTAAACAGAATCAACTGAGCGATATAATTAATCAAAAATGAACTGACAATTATCATCTTAGCTCCTGTCCTTAATCATCCGTCACCGGGTTTTAAATGCTGAAATTTACAACACTATGGAATCACATTATTATAATGTAAACATCAACTGGCAGAACGACCGTAAAGGAATTATGTGTTCGCCCGAATTAGCAGCAAGCGGCTCTGCAAATTGTGTAGAGATTGCAACTCCACTTGAGTTTCCAAAAGGAATTGCCGGAGTCTGGTCGCCTGAACATTTGTTTACTGCTTCAGTCAGCAGTTGGCTCATGACAACATTCCGTGCTATTGCAGAAAATTCTAAACTGGATTTCATTTCATTCAATTGCAATGCAAAAGGTAAATTGGAACAAATAGAAGGAAAATATCTAATGTCAGAAGTTTATTTGGAACCAACAGTTGTGATAGCTGATGAAAAGGACAGAGAAAGAGCAGAAAGGGTTTTGCAAAAATCAGAAACCGCTTGTTTGATTTCCAATTCTATTCGTTCTAAAATAATAATGACACCAACCATAGAAATTCAGAAGTAAAGTATATTTTTACTCTAAGATCAAACATATAAACTACATAATAATTCTAAAGACATTGAATCATGAAAATTAACATGGGAAATTTTGACAGAATCGTTCGGTTGATAGTTGCATCGACACTAATCGGATTATATGCTTCAAATATTATTACCGGTGTATCAGGCGTGATTGTATTACTTCTGGCAATTGTGTTGATACTCACTAGCTTGATTAGCATTTGTCCATTATACTCTGCGCTGGGTATTTCGACACGAAAGAAAATAAAATCAAAGTATTAGCGGGAGTTAGCGATGGGCGATGAGCGATCGGTAATTCGCGATTAGCGATCGTTTATTCGCGATCAGCGATGAGCAATGAGCGATCGGTAATTAGCGATGAGCGATGAGCGATCGGCAAACTGAGATAAATAATTTATCTGCGGTAGTTGAAAAGAAATTAACAAACGAATTAAAGATAGCCGTTTAATCTAAGCGATCGCTGATCGCCAAAACTGACCAACTGACAACTAATCAACTGACAACTGACCAACTGCCAACTGACCAACTAATTTCCCTATCTTCGCCAAACAATTTCCGGGGTTGACAGGACTTGACAGCGAGTGAAATTGATAAGTAAGCATGTCGAGCGTCGGGAGTCAGGCTCGTTAAACACGGCTCTCAAACCGCCTAAATGGCAACAATTCATACGCGTTAGCCGCTTAATCAGAAGATTAATCGATTGACTATCTCCTGAGGACCTGTTCACCCGTTCTCGACTTTGAGGTATCGTATGGTGAATGCTTTGCAGTATTGTTCCGATGCTGCAACTAAGATTATCGGAACTAAGTGTTCAGGTGGCTAGTGTTAAGCAGCCTGACTGCCGACAATAAAATAACACTAAACATGTAGAAAGCGTATTGATTGCTTGTCTGGACGCGGGTTCAAATCCCGCCAGCTCCACAAAAAATGCCCTCCGAATTAGTTTTCGAGGGCCTTTTTTATAATATGTAAATTTTACTCTTTTTCATTTATAATCGAAAATATTTACTTATATTAGCTTTATAATCCGAAATATTTACATTTTTTAGTAAAAACTACCGTTATAATGGCAAAAATTTCACGACTTCAGAGAGAGGAAATTCTCTTTTCATCCTCCATTCCGAAGCTTACCAAGGAGATCAGTCGATTGGAAAAAGCCGGACAAATACGAAAAATTGCTCCACGTGTCTATACTTCAAATTTGACGGATACTCCGGAAACTATTGTGAGAAGAAATTTATTTCAGCTAATCGCGCACCTCTTTCCGGGAGCACTTATCAGTCATCGTTCAGCACTGGAATTTAAACCTACTGCCACCGGTAATTTTTTCCTAACCTATACTTATACAGGAAATGTAGACCTGCCCGGAATAAAAATATCGTTATTAAAAGGTCCGGTTCCATTGGAAGAAGATAATTCCTTCATGACTGATTTATTTTTCTCTCAAACAGAAAGAGCTTTTCTTGAAAATCTTCAGGTGTCCAGAAAAAAAGGGCCTGAATCAAAAACATTGTCCATTACGGAATTGGAAGAAAAACTCGAAACAATAATTAATGTTCACGGTGAAGACGGATTAAACAAGCTGAGAGATAAAGCCAGAATAATTGCTAGTCAATTGAACATGGAGAAGGAATTCGGCAAGCTGAATAAAATTATCAGTGCAATGCTGTCCACTTATTCTCCAAAAAATCTGCAGTCGTCTGTAGCGAAGGCACGAGCGATTGGTCAACCATTTGACAGCAGCCGATTACAGCTTTTCGAAAAACTTTTTCTTGAATTAAATGGAAAAGAATTTCCAAACTACACAGATAAAAATTTTTCGCCCAAATCATTTCGCAATTTTGCTTTTTTCGAAGCGTACTTTTCCAATACAATTGAAGGAACCGTATTTGAATTGAACGATGCAAAAAAAATAATTGAAGATCAGCTACCAATGCCAAACCGGGATGAAGATTCACATGATGTATTAGGCACGTTTCAATTGGTTGCGAATCGGACTGAAATGAGCACAACACCAAAATCGGCAGATGAATTAATTAACATCCTGTTATACAGACATAAAATCTTATTAAGTTCCAGACTAAACAAACATCCCGGCAAATTCAAAGAAAAAAATAACCGAGCCGGCAATACACATTTCGTCCAATTCGATCAGGTGAGAGGAACGCTAATAAGAGGCTTTGACTTTTACCAGGCACTCACCCATCCTTTTGCCAAAGCCCTTTACAAGATGTTTCTCGTCAGCGAAGTACACCCGTTTGATGACGGAAATGGACGCATTGCAAGAATCATGATGAACGCTGAATTAGTAAAAGCAAAACAAAGCAAAATCATCATTCCCACGGTTTACCGTGACGATTATTTAGGAGCATTAAAAAAAATATCCAATCAGTCAGACACTTCTACCTTCATACGCATGATGGAACGCGCACGAGAATTCAGTCGCTTCATATACGATGAGGATTCTGATGCCATGCAAGCTTATTTAGAAGAATGTGACGCATTTAAAGAACATGCAGATGGGAAATTGAAAATAATATTGCGTTGAAAAATCTGCATTTCAAACAATTAAAATGTCAGCGAAAATTTTAATACTTTGGTAGATT
>JAYSPU010000126.1:0-1639 GCA_043721935.1 Bacteroidota bacterium
GCATCAGAGATCGGTAGTATTTTCAAAAAAGGTGCAACCATTTCTGCTGCAATGGGAGGTTGTCAGGCAGAAATCGGAGTATCTTCAGCAATGGCCGCTGCAGCATTAACTGAACGACTCGGCGGAACACCCCGCCAAACATTAATGGCCGCTGAAATAGCAATGGAACATCATCTGGGTTTAACCTGTGATCCAATCAAAGGCTTGGTACAGATTCCTTGCATTGAACGAAATACGATGGGCGCAATTAAAGCTATCACTGCTGCTCAACTCGCTCTCAACAGCGATCCCGGAAATGCAAAAGTATCACTCGACGATGTCGTGAAAACAATGTGGGAAACAGCCAAAGACATGAACACAAAATTCAAAGAAACAGCTGAAGGTGGATTAGCGACTAATGTGCCGATTAGTTTGAGTGAATGTTAAATGTAGTATTATGTATTAAGTACTAAGTGCAAAGCCGGATGCATGGACTAGGAATCTATTCACGGTAATTAAATACGCCCATCTCTGTGATCTCCTTTATCTCTTTTAGCTCTGTGATAAAATTGTATTAAGTATCAGGTATTAAGAATCGCCAATAACTGACAAGAAACAATATGACCATAATTTAAAATCATGAAAACGTATTTATTTCTTTTCTCTATTCTCCTCATGAGCTTTAATCTTCAGGCACAACGAACAGCCGGCTTCATTCCACAAGGCTGGAGTTCATACGACCCACAAATTACTTTATCCGTCTCTGTCGTTGATGATTCTGTTTCTGCTTCGTTTGATATAGACTGCGACGGAAATAATGATTTTAGAATCTGGTTAACAAAAGGACCTGTACCTATAGACGGAACGAATCTTGTATTCTTATACACTCTCAATCCTACATTTGAAATCTGTTTAGACAATGTTGCATTTCCTCCTGTTGTTTTTTATCAATCCGGAGACACGCTCTGTACCGGAAATCGTCACTGGCAAATTGACCCGTATTATATATTAAATTGTTATGGCGGCTTTGGCTGCATCAGCACGGGTTCTATTTCAAATCGCTATATCGCTTACAGAAATTCACAAACACTGGAAGATGGATGGATCAAGCTTTCTTTTGACTTATACGATTCAGGAATTCCTACTGCGCCGATCTGGGTAACAGTTCACGAAGTTTTACAATCTTGCCTGGGAAATGCAATTAATCCTCAGACATCAACTTCCTCAATTATAATTTATCCAAATCCTTCGACCGGATCAATTTTAATTAATACAAAATTACCACTCACGAATATTCAGCTTTTCACTCAATCAGGACAACTTGTTTTCTTCAAACAATCAATATCGTCATCAACTGAAGTTCAGAATCTTTCAACCGGCATATACTTTCTGAAAGCTGAAACAGCCGGAAGTGTTTACTATCATAAAATAGTTGTTGTCAATCAATAATTTTTCGGCAATGAATACCGGATTGCTAGCTAACTGCTTTTGTAAAAATTCCTGTTTCCAATTCTTTTTCAAAACCCATTACTTTCAAAAAGCGTTCATGCTGAGTGTTTTTAATTTTTTCATAAACAATCTCCTTCACTCCTTTTGAGTGCAAAAAATCTCTCTCTTGTTCGAAAATAAATCGGCCGACTTTATAGTCGCGGTATTTGGG
>JAYSPU010000127.1:0-1860 GCA_043721935.1 Bacteroidota bacterium
GTAAACGTAGCAAATCGTTCTTGTAAAAAAGTATCAACCAATGTCCATTGCAATCCATTTGCCGGAGTAAAATCATTTCTGTAAACAGCGATTCCACTACTTGGAATTGAAGACAGTGTGAAAAAATCTTCTTTGCCATCACAATTGTAATCGTACAACAAAGCCCATTTATTTACAGGAGGAAACTGAGTTGCATAAACAGGTGCATAGTCCCAGGCAGTCGTATAATTTGTACTACCATTATTTACAAAAGTTAAAATCCTATTGTTATGACGATCAAACATGAACAGATCTTTTCGTCCGTCATTATTCAAATCAATTTCTGAAATGTTTGGAAAATTTATTCCGCCGGCCCAGGGAAAACGAATTGTATTTGAATTAACGGTGACAGGAATACTATCGATGCGATCAAAACGAGCTTGTCCATTTACTGCTATGGCCAGAAATGAAAACACGATGCAGAACAATTTCTTTTTCATTTGCTAAAGATAGGAAAAAGCAATCCGAAGAAAGAAAGTGTATTGGGTAAAGAATCTTACCTGTAATTATCAAATTGCACAGGAATCCCTATCTCCGATTTTTTCACCAATGCCATGATGTCCTGCAGGTCATCCAGTTTTTTTCCGGTGACACGCACTTGTTCATCCATTATGGATGCTTGCACCTTCGTACCACTATCTTTAATTATTTTTACAATCTTCTTTGCAGTTTCTTTATCAATTCCTTCTTTCACTTTAATGTCTTTCTTCACCATGTCCCCTGTTGCATACAATTCTTTTCCAAAATCCAATGACTGCGGATCCAGTCCTTGTTTCAACATTCTGGAAATGATAATGCCTTCCACTGTTTGCATCCGCATATCATTTTCAGTCAACACATGAATAGTCGAAGTCTTTTTATCCAACTCAATCGAAGTTTTTGAATTATTAAAATCAAAACGAGTCGTAATTTCTTTCGATGCCACATTAATAGCATTGTCCAGTTTCTGAGTGTCAATTTTGCTGATGATGTCGAATGAAGGCATGGTCTATATTGAATTTATAAAAGGTAACGATTTAATGAGTGTTTTGAAGATTGTCTCGCCAAATACAATCAAAGTCATGCATGTTCAGAGAGATGTGGCAATGTACTTTGTTGGTATTAACGATTAGACAAATTACGACGATTGTCAAATAAACTTACTATGTAAATATCGGATCCAATAGATAGATAATACAGACTAGTCTGTCTGGATATAACGCAACGTCTTAAATTTTTTCTGTATTCAGTAAGAGGGAAAAGTTTAGGTTTTTGCTGTATTAGAAAAATACATTTTTCTAATCTGACAAGAAAATTATCGACCTCTCTTTGAGTCCATTCCTTTTTTATATAATGAATAATATCTTCCAAATTTTGAACAGCTTCATTTGACCAGATAACATTAAGAAGTTTTGCCATATCTTTTAAAAACTTCAGTATTAGAAATAGTACGTCCATTTTCAATGTCAGAAATTCCTTTATCAATGGAGGCTCTTTCTGAGTCTGATAATGCTTCCCACCAATCCTTATTCGGCGAAATAGTGTCCTTAAATAATTTGAGTTGCTCTATCAATGATTGATCAGTTAATGATTTTAACCATTCGATCAACTTCAACTTCTCAGCTTGAAGATCCATTTTTAATTAATTTAATATCAAATATATGAATATTAAAGTCGAAGATCAACACAAAACGTTAATCGTAATATGTTCTTAACTTTTATTCTTAATGATGAAGGATGGCCTAGTCTGTAAAAAATGAATAAAAAAAAGTAGTAAAAGGGTTTAGGTTTGACAGGATTATCCTGACAAGCCCGGATAATCCTGTCAAATATAATCAAAGT
>JAYSPU010000128.1:0-5924 GCA_043721935.1 Bacteroidota bacterium
TTTTTAAGTTTTAATACGAATGAATTATTTCTGAATCAATTTCCTTTCTTCGACCTTTCCTGTTCTTTACCAATTGTTAATTTGGCGAAATCAGAAACTCAACACCTGCTTTCACTTATTGCAGAAATAGAAAAAGAATACAAGAACAATCGTCCTGAGAAAAAACAAATGATGGCTTTTCTGGTTGCTCAATTGTTAATTCATTGTAAAAGAAACTACACAAATGAACATCCACAACAAAATGAAATTAAGCTCTCGAATAAGTTTCGCTTACTTGTAAATAATCATTTTAAAAAACTAAAATCGGTAAGTGAATATGCTTCCATACTGAATATTTCAGCCGGACATTTAAACGATACTATTCAACATGAATTGGGAAAGACTGCAAGTGAAATTATTCACGAACGAATAATGCTTGAAGCTAAAAGATTACTTTATCATTCATCGCTTAGTGTAAAAGAAATCGGCAACGCATTAAACTACAACGACCCATCCTATTTTACTAAATTTTTCAAGTCGAACAGCGAATTAACTCCTGAACAATTCCGAAAGAGCATCCGTGAAAAATACAAGTAATACCGTACTTATGACATTGTCAAAGAAGTTACAAGTCCTTATCATTGTATAGTTAATCACAGAAGGTCGACCATTTAAAATGAAAATCTTCTTTTTCTAAACCAAATAAACTAATAAAATGAAAAAAAAATTACTTCTTCTATCTTTTTGCGTATTTCTCATTGGAGCAGAAAATATGCATGGACAATCTGCTCCGGAATGGACAGTAAACTTAAATGAATTAAGTGATTCTTCTAATTTATTGCCGGTTCGAACGATTGTAAACACTAATCTTGAAGTCATTGTACTGACCTCTTATCAAAATTCCAATGGTCCGTCTGTAGTAAATAAAATTCAGATTTACAAGTACGATCGATTCGGAAATCAAGTTTGGAAAAGAATCTACGATCATGGTGGTGTTGGTAATCCACGGGCTTTTGATATGGTGCTCGACAACTCAGACAACATTTACATTGCGGGTGGATTAATGGCTTCTACCAATTATCAGCCTTTGCTGTTAAAAATGAATACAGGAGGAACTATTCAATGGGAAAAAATATCTTTTACTTTTTTCACCACAGGTTATTTAAACAAGCTGCTACTTCAGAACAATAAATTATTTATAGCCGGAACTTCAGGTATTGCAAATTGCACATTAGGCGGAATTGAAATCTGGTCAAATGATCTACAGCCTAACGAAATTGCAATAGATCAATCTGACAGAATGGTTGTTAATGCTTTTTCAAATCCGAATTATAACCTGATACGATTTAATTCAACAGGTACAATTGATTTATTGGCCAACTCACTTTATTATGGGAAAGTGGCAACAGATGACTCTAGTAATATTTACGTATTGAATGATGACCAAACCTATCAACTGGAAAAAATAAACAGTGTCGGTCAACTTCAATGGAGTTACACTGATTTACCACCGTCGCCACCTTTTGGAGATATATCGTATGATATATTATTCGATTACGACCAAAACATTCACCTCATTGGATTGAATGATACCATTGTAAAATTAACCAGAAACGGTAATTTAATCTGGAAGAAACCTATGAATGGAATTGATAATTACCTGATCAAAGCACAGTTTATTGGCAATGATGTACTGGCTGTTGCAGGAACCATTCAAGGGTTTGCAGGTCGGGATCAAATTGTATCTACGTTTGACAGAAATGGAAATGTAAGTTGGACAGGTACTTACAGTTCCAACTTTTATCAGGAACTCAGTGTTGACTTAACGGTTGATTACTCCGGCCTATATGTCCTCGAAGATAGCGCAGGAAGCACAGGTCTGATGAAATATCAAAGTCCATTCACCTTACCTCCTGATTTTAACAATATGTGTGTTGATAGTGTCTGGTATGATGCAAATGACCCTAACAGAATAAATGTAACGGTATTCAATGGAAATACCAGTCAATTAAATTATCCTTCGGTACAAATTATTTCACCAACAGGAGATACAATTGGAAATCCGCAAAACCGGGTTGATTTTTTCGCGCATCTTGGAAACATCTACCTTACATATAACGACACAATAACAGTCACCGGAATTACAAACTGGAGCCAATACACTTTCCTCATGCACGATGGCTTTGGTACAACAAGCGGAACAATAGAGCTATGCTTCATAAGTTCCATTACTGTTCCTGAAGTTGATAATTTTGTTCTGTATCCAAATCCAACGACTACAGATGTCTATCTCAATGGCAAGACTGAGCAAATTGTGCGATTAGATTTGTACGATACAATTGGGAAACAAATATTCTCACAATCCGAATTTACCTCTGAGCAAATTTCCATTCCAACTAGTAGTCTCAAGAGTGGGATTTACTTTCTCAACATTCAAACACAGAAATCAAAACAAACCATTAAATTGATAAAGCAATAAAACAAAACGAATGGCAGATACAAACCGGGCTCTTCAATGAGTCCGGTTTTTTTATTCTCTTCATTAAAATGAACTCATTTTCCAAAACGATCCTTCATTGCAGCTAAAAACAATTTGAAACTGCCTTTATAAAGTTCATCTAATTCCCTTTTCAAAGAATCCTTTTGCGCATCGTAACGAATGAAATTTAATAAGTAAGCATTGTTTGGTTTTTTACTGTCAAACAATCCTTTGTATCTCAATGGAGAATGAAATGGCAATGTATCGAGGTGAATTACTATTTCCTTTAGAGCAGAATCTTTTCTAGCGAGTTTAACTTCCGGAGAAAAATCATCTATTTGAGAATAAAGCACGCTCATTTTAGCTGCAGCATCAATCATATAATGACTAAATAACTGATAGTCGTTTAAGCGAAAAATATAACCACTCAACTCCGGCGATTCTTTTCCAAACGTTGAAGATAAAAATCGGATTGCGCCTTGCTCTCCGATAAAGCTTGCGAGATTTTCATTGAAGTCAACCTGATCCTTCACATACAATGTAGAATGTGTTAACTCGTGAATTATCAATTCAGCCAATTGACCGTCGGCACGATATAACATAGATGACAGAATCGGATCCTTAAACCAACCTAATGTACTCCATGCTGAAACTGAACCAAAATCTGTATCATAACCATCAGCCTGTAATTGCTTCTCCTCTTCGCGTCCACTTGTAAAATTGAAAAATCCTTTGTAACCTACTTCACCTAAAAATGGAAAATTCCATTGATACGATTCCAGTTTGTAAGGCTTGCTGGCTGTCAATACCATCAACAAAGGCTTTCCATGTTGATCAAAAAAAGTAGTGTAATTCTTAGACTCTTTTAATCCGAGTGAATCAACTGCAAATTTTCGGATTGCCTGAATGTATTTTAATCGGGCCTTAACTGAATCGGGAACATTTTCATTTGACAACACCTTGCTAACGGGAGTTGTGTTTAAGACGATTGCGAGCTGACCCTTTAACTGGCTTGCTCCGTATCTGACGAGTGACCGATTAAAAAGTATCCAACCGAAAATCAGCAGAACAACACATAGAAAAAACCATTTGACAAAACGAATCATTCAGAAATATAACTTTTCAATTTACAATACTAAATTACTTGAATACTTTCTGAAATCATCAAGAATCCTTGTTGTTACATTCCTTTCAACTGCTCTTCAATGGATTTAATTTTCGCTTCAGCATCCGCTTGCTTTCTCCGTTCATTCTCTACAATTTCTGCTTTTGCACTGGAGACAAATCGCTCATTCGCCAACTTTGATTGAACAGATTTTAAAAATCCAATGTTGTATTCCAATTCTTTCGTCAGTCGATCCTTTTCTTCTTCCATGTTTATTCCGGCAGTGAAAGGAATGTAATATTCATTGTTCTTCACAAGAAATGACATGGCATTTTCAATCTTATCGGTAGTGGATTGAATTTGCTCAACATTTGCAAGTTTCACAATTACAGCATTGAACTGATCGCTGCCCGGAAGTGCTTTTGCAAAAATACTTACTTTTTCTTTCGGTGAAATATTTTTTTGCTGACGAATATTTCTGATTTGAGCAATCACTTCTGCAGCAATTTCAAATCTTCTTAACAACGATTCATCATGCGTTGAACTTTCAGGCCATTTTGAAAGCAGCAGACAATCTTTCTCACCACGATTACCAATCAAATGCCACAATTCTTCTGTAATGAACGGCATCCATGGATGAATTACTTTCAGAATCTCTTCAAAGTATCCGATTGTTGCATCCATTGTCGCTTTGCTTACCGGCATTGCTTGTCCGTCAACGAAATCAGGTTTCACAATTTCAAGATACCAAGCACAGAAATCGTCCCATATCAATTTATAACTTGCCATCAAAGCATCACTCATTCTGTACTTTGAGTAATGATCGTTAATAATCACAAGCTGTTCGTTGAATCGTTCACGAAACCACGTGACGGCTAACTTTTCAGCTTCACTTTGTTGTACAGAACCAACGTTCCAACCTTTTACGAGACGGAATGCATTCCATAGTTTGTTCGCAAAATTTCGTCCCTGTTCACACAATGATTCATCAAACAATAAATCATTTCCGGCAGGAGAAGCAAGTAACATTCCCACCCGTACACCATCTGCACTAAACTTTTTTATTAAAACCAAAGGATCAGGTGAATTACCTAATGACTTAGACATTTTACGCCCTTGTTTATCCCGTACGATTCCGGTGAGATAAACATTTGTGAAAGGCTTCTCTCCCATATATTCATAACCGGCGATAATCATTCGTGCAACCCAGAAAAACAAAATCTCAGGTGCTGTTACCAGATCATTACTCGGATAATAATATTTTATATCAGCATTATCCGGATTTTTAAATCCATCGAATACAGAAATCGGCCATAACCATGAACTGAACCATGTGTCCAATACATCTTCATCCTGACGTAAATCTGTCGAAAGCACATCGGCCTGATGCAACTTCTTGAATAAAACAATTGCCTCTTCCACAGTTCTGCAAACAACGGTTCGTCCTTTTTCGTCGTACCAGGCAGGAATGCGTTGTCCCCACCACAGCTGACGTGAAATGCACCAATCGTGAACATTTTCCATCCAATGTTTGTAGGTATTAATAAATTTCTCCGGTATTAATTTAATCGTGCCATCCATTACATGATCCAATGCAGGTTTACTTACAGCATCCATTTTCAAAAACCATTGAAGAGAAAGCTTAGGTTCAATCACAGCATCAGTGCGTTCTGAGTAACCAACTTTGTTTTTATATTCTTCTACTTTCACAACATATCCGGAAGCTTCCAGATCTTTTGTGATTTTTTTTCTGACAACAAAACGTTCTTCGCCAATGTAAAATCCGGCAGCCGGACTCATTGTACCATCGTCGTTGATGGTGTCAATTACTTCCAGATTATGTTTTACTCCCAGATTATAGTCATTGATATCGTGAGCAGGAGTCACCTTCAATGCACCTGTTCCGAATTCAATGTCAATGTATGTATCAAAAATAAAAGGCACGGGACGATTCACCATTGGAATGACAGCGAATTTTCCTTTCATGTTTTTATATCGATTATCATCAGGATGCACACAAACGCCTGTATCGCCAAGAATTGTTTCCGGACGAACTGTAGCAATAGTGATGAATTGATCACCGCCGGTTTTTTTTCCGTCAATAGAAACAGTCCATAAATCATTTTCAATTTTCCAATCTGATACTTTATTCTTCATTTCATCAGCCAACGATTTTTCAATCACCGGATAACGAACATAAACGAGTCGTGAATTCACTTCTTTGTGAATAACCTCTTCATCACTCACAGCAGTTTTGCCGGCAGGATCCCAATTTACCATACGAACACCACGGTAAATAAAACCTTTGTTGAACAGATCAATGAATACTTCGATTACAGCATCACTTAAATCATCTTCCAT
>JAYSPU010000129.1:0-1899 GCA_043721935.1 Bacteroidota bacterium
GCTTACGGTGGGCCGGCCACCATCATTTTAACAGCATGGTTTTATTTTATTTTTATTTATTACCTTCAAGGCACACACGTGGTTCACCGGAGGGATACGAAGTTGGGGGAACAGCAAATCCGTCGTAAGCGGAAAACGAATCAGGGTTAAATCACTAAAACGAAAAAGTACATCTGATATAAATGAATATTTTTAAAAATTCACAAAAACCAAATACAAAGAAAGAATCTGAACTTATTTCAATTTAACAAACCTTGACAGAAAAATGTTCGTCTTCATATGAATAAGTAAAGTGAAAATGCCATTCGGAATGTCTGCAATTGAAATACTAACCTTCTGTTCATTATTCAATTTATTATTAACAGCATATTTTGTTCCTAACAATGAAATAATTTCAAAACTTGCCGAGCTAAAGTCTAGTCCATCAAGGTAAATAAAATCAGTTGCAGGATTTGGATAGACTTTATATGGCAAAATTTTAACATCTGAAATGACATTAAATAAAGAATCGCATGGAGTTCCAATTTCAGCTCCTAAATTAAAAAATGGCTGAGTACTAATGGTTGAACCATTATCATTCGGGAGATTTATAGCATGTTGCTGAACATCACTATTTATAGCCATACTATCTGGATAATTAATTACATGCAATTTATTAACGCCATTATTACAAGTAATATAGATTTTACCATCATTCCCTAACTTTGAAGTATAAAATGAAGTAGGAAAGGGTGATTGAAAGCCATCATATGTAGCAATTAATTGTCGAGAATTATTTAAATTAACATTCCATGTATCAACTTGATACAATAAAGTACAGTAGCTCAAATATAAAAATCGAGAATTTGGAGAAAAGGAAAGGCCTGCACATCCTTCATTGGAAAATAAAGTTCTATCAATGTTTCGATAATTACTAAAGTTTCCGGTACATCTATCAAAATCAAAATAGATCAAACCAAAACTAGTCGTAAATCTTGAATATTTTGTCCCATCAGGTGAAAATACAGATTGTCCATTTCCTTCTCCATATGGAGTTATCAAGCCAATTTGTTGAGTTGAAAATGATATGCCATATGGCGTTGATAAAAATTTATAATATTTGTTTGAATTGCTTACCGGGACAATAATCCACCAATCTCGACCATTAGCATGTCTACAAGCTGATATCTGACCATGTGTTAGCGTATCATAAATAATTGGATATCGTTTCACTGTGACAGCGCCTAAACCATTATCAAGTGACATGTCAACTATAGAATAATACAAATTAGTTGGCCTTACCAAAGGATCATTGCCATCAATTTCTTCATGAAATAAATAATATTTTGAAGATGAAATATCAAACGGAACAATCAAGGTAGCTTGTGGTATTGGGTAACCATATCGTTGATAACTTGATGAGAATAGACCCGGTGTAAGTCCGGATCCGTTCATCATCGTATCATTTTGCCTATTTGCTATATAACATCCATTAGTATAAAACAACAAATCACCGTTTTGATCAGTAATACATGCATTTGTTTCACTAAAATTCATCCTTCTATTTCGAAGGTAAATCGTCGCCCCGGATGAATCAAATTCTAAATCAACGCCATAATTTGGTGAAACACAACAATGATATCCCATCATCCAAAGATTATCATAACCTACAGAAAATGAAAAATTATAACTTAAAACTATAAAAATTAAAATGCAAAGTGCTTTCATGTTAATTTAATTTTACAAATCTTAAATTCTCACTATAACCTTCAACACAATCTATTTTAATTGTATAAATTCCCGACTTCAGATTTGCTATATCGTAAGCATCCGGTGAAGTACAGGTCTTAATGTTCAATTTCATTTATTTAATTCGTGGCGAAAAATAATCGCTATGGAAACTAAAGACAATATACAAAA
>JAYSPU010000130.1:0-2031 GCA_043721935.1 Bacteroidota bacterium
TTTTGTATATTGTCTTTAGTTTCCATAGCGATTATTTTTCACCACGAATTAAATAAATGAAATTGAACATTAAGACCTGTACTTCACCGGATGCTTACATTGTATCCAATTTTAATTAAGATATCAAATAGTTAGAAACTTTTGAATATAAGGATCGTTAAACAACGCAACTTTAAATCCTTTCAAATGAAAAAACTACAACTTCTCTTAATGTTCATTGCATTCCTCCATTTCGGTGCACGGGGACAAATCACTTTCACCAACAATTATGAACCAAATTCTACGAGCCTAATTGGGTATGAATTTAATAACAATGCAGTTTATTATACAGTGAAAAAAGTTTCTTTTGAAGAAGCACACAACCCACAATTAATTTTTGACAAAGATTTACATTTAGATTTTATCGATGGTGAATACATTGTTCCAGAAGGCAAAAAGATTTGGTTTATTCCTTTTAATCCATTAGCCTACCCTGAGTTTATTCCAAATGGTGGTTTTGTTCCAGAATGTGTAAATAACTATGAATGTTTAACCGCAGGTATGGGGGGAGTTGTGGTTTTAAAAATGGGTATTGTTTGTGTCCAAGCGGAAGCTCTGGTCCTTGTAGGGTAGATTTTGGTTGTCGGTCGGGAGGTGGAATCCTTAAAGTAATAGAGGGTCCAGGAATATTTGTTGAGGCTGACACTGTAATAAGAAAAAATTTCGATGGTCTTTATTATTCAACGTTTGAAGAAGCTAAGGTAGGGCGAATAGAAATTAAAACTATCGCTGATTCAGTAATAGTTTCAAGAAAAATTGTATCATTAACTGAACCATTTCCATTAATAAATTATAATTTTACAGGTGTTCCATTTGTAACACACGAAAATGGTGTAGGAATTCCATTACGAAATTATCCTGAATTGGAAGGTTTGATATACTTTATCCCTTTCGATCCAGAAATTGAAGTTACACCTGAAGCTATGATAGATTTTTATTATTGTGAATGTTGTGGAAGTTGTGGAATATATGGAGAGTGTGATTGGTTTTCTGGGGCAAATGGTTGTTCACAATGTAAATGCAGAAGTAGTTCAGGGACGACTGGCTGTACTTCAAGGTGTTGGAAGAATGGTGCTCCGATGAATAGTGGGATTCTAATTGCCATACCTCGAGGAAGTAGAATTGTTTCTAACTAAATACTCAAAAAAATGAAGATAACTGCCATATTAATATTCATACTAACTGCCTCACTTAGTTTTTCTCAACAGCCTAATATTATACCAATTGGTTCAGATTTGAATTTTTATACTTCTGACACTTTATCAATTAATGATGCTAAAAAGATTTCTAAGTTAGCTTATATTTATTGTGATGGTTGGAAACCTAAACCTCAGAGAGTTGTTCAATTTGAGGTATACAATGGGGCAACAAAACAATCTGCCTTTTGTATCGGAGAATTTCTTACAGATAGCGCAAAAATGATAATTACTCCTAATTCAGCCCCTTACATTTTATATTTACAAAAGATGACATACACGGATGAGCGGGATACTTCTCAAATAACCTATAAAAAGATAGTCATCATAAATTAATTAATCATCTAGCATGAAATTATAGAGGCCGGTAAGAACCGGCCTCTATTTTACATACGTGATAATTTAGTATTCACATATTTTTCACTCTTATTTTTCAAATCATTTTCATTTTTGATTTCTCTGCGCCTCATTTCTGCCATCCTGTGACGGTACGCAAGTAGATTAACGAGCTTGTTCAGGTTTCGCGTCGCCGGTATTCTGCCGTACAGCTTCTTCGTTGTGAATCCTACGCCGAACTCCTCCACGTGTTCTGTCCGCTGAATCTCCAACAGCATCAGCACGTCGCCGATAGCGGCTTGCTGCGAGGATTTGTAATCCTTCCGATGTGAAGGATTTGTAATCCTTCACTTTCTTCACGCGGATTTTCAATCCGCACTTCAAAGCTTTTCAGTCGCTTACTTACCCAAAGACAAAATAGAAGTCTGTATTCATTACAGCATTCGTCCAAAGTTTTAAT
>JAYSPU010000131.1:0-9508 GCA_043721935.1 Bacteroidota bacterium
GGCTTTTTCAAATCGTTCAAGCAAATAAATCTATCCGGTCAATAAGTGTCATTGTCATAAAATAACTCTTATCTTTTCTGATATTATACTGTAATCCACACCCGTGATTCAAAACGAACAGTTAGAAGTGACATTTTCATTCAATATAAGTTGTTGAATTAGGATTAAAATTTACCACCTTTCTAGCTAAGGCAAAGCATTAAGACATTAATTTCGGACGAATGTCCGCGGCGGTATTTACCGAGATTTTATAAGTTTGAATCTTTCGTACTATTAATGCAACGGACGAATGTCCGTTGAAGCGGTAGAAATTCAGGACACACTCCGTCGCAAGCGGGTGTTATAATGTAATCCAACAAAAATTTAACCATGGGCTTAATGCCGGGTTAATCATAGTTAATGTTAGGTTAAAAAAATGCTTTAATTGTTAATGCGACGTATTTTAGCGAACCATGAATAAAAAGAATATCCGGGCAATTATAGCTTTAATGAGTGTGGCATTGGTCGGTATTATTTCCCTTCAGTTATATTGGATTCTGCACGACATACGCTTGAAAGAAGAACAGTTTGATCAGTCTGTGAATCAAGCCATGAACGCCATTGTGGATCGCATCGAAACCAATGAAGCCATGACCATGCTACACGAAAAAGTATTTCGTATGGATCCGGCGCGTATCAGTCAACTCTTCATCAGCGATACATCCACAGGCATTCCGGTTACAATTACAGACTCCGGCTGGGAATTAGCTCACACTCCTAAGAAGCCACCTCCAATTATGGAAGATCTGGACAATGCAGACATTAACATTGAATTTCACAGACCGGGAAGTAATCGCACCTTCTTACGTGTTCAAAAAAGAAATTACTTTCATAAAGATTCTACTTCTCAGCATACCATTCACAGTTCACAGATTACTCGATTCTACGGCGACTCAGCAGAAGTCACCATTCGTCAGAATGAGGAAAAGATCAAGGCGCGCCTGGAAAAATTCAGCGAGGTCATGCAAAAAATGGCCATAGAATTTTCAAGTCCTGATACGGATATTCGTACCAGGCTGGATTCTGTCCGACTGGATTCACTTATTCACAGTGAACTTAAAAACCGGGGAATTGATATGACAGTTGATTATGGCGTGTTGAATGGGACAAACAATACTTTTATTATTAGTAAAGCTTCTATCGAACCGGAAGAATTAAGCCAGTCAAAATTCAAAACTCTTCTATTTCCAAATGACCTTATTTCAAAACCTGACTATCTGATTCTTTCATTCCCGAATAGTATCAGTTATGTTCTTGCCTCGATGTGGGTCATGTTGGTTAGTTCAACATTGTTTACGTTCATCATACTTTTCGTTTTTGCTTATACCATTCAGGTCATTTACCGCCAGAAAAAATTATCCGATATCAAAAGTGATTTTATCAATAACATGACGCATGAGTTTAAAACGCCGATTGCTACTATTTCACTTGCAGTTGATTCATTAAAAGATCAACGGGTGAGAAATGATGATGAAAAGTTCAATTATTTCACTCGTATAATCAGAGAAGAAAATAAACGAATGAATGGTCAGGTTGAAAATGTTCTTCGGATGGCACAAATTGAAAAAGGAGAATTACAGCTCAATTCAGAAGAATCCAATTTGCACACCATCATTCAAAAAGCTGTTGAACTCATAGCCATTCAAATTGAGAATAAAGGAGGTACACTTACCGTTGATCTGAAAGCAGCATTTCCTGTACTCTCAGGTGATCCCATTCATCTTTCAAATGTGATCTTCAATTTGCTCGATAATGCAAACAAATATTCGCCGGAAAATCCCGAAATTAGCATTGAGACTAACAATTTCAGCGAAGGAATATGCGTTCGGGTAAAAGACAAAGGAATTGGTATGACGAAAGAGATGCAAAAAAAGATTTTCGATAAATTTTATCGGGTACCAACCGGAAATCTGCACGATATAAAAGGCTTCGGATTAGGCTTAAGTTATGTGAAAGCCATCGTTGAACAACACAAAGGATGGATTCATGTTGAAAGTGAAGCCGGACAAGGCAGTACATTTGAATTTTACATTCCATTTAAATCAGACAACTATTCCAATACACATCATGACTAATAAAACAAAAATTTTGCTGGTGGAAGACGATCCGAATTTTGGGTCTGTATTAAAAAATTATCTCGAGTTAAACGAATACGATGTCAAGCTTAGCACCGATGGTGTTGCCGGCTATGACCAGTTTGTCAGTGGAAAGTTTGATATCTGTATTCTGGATGTGATGATGCCAAGAAAGGATGGATTTACATTGGCAAAAGAAATAAGAGAGAAAGATGAAACTGTGCCCATTATCTTTTTGACAGCAAAGACAATGAAAGATGATATGTTAGCCGGATTCAAAGTTGGTGCTGACGATTACATCACCAAACCGTTTGATTCAGAAGTTTTGTTGTACAAGTTGAAAGCGATTTTAAGACGCTCTTCTGAACGGATTCACGATCCTTCTCAAAAAGAATTTAAAGTCGGAAAGTATCATTTCAATTTTGATCATCGTACTATTGACCTGAATGGTATTTCTCAAAAATTGTCACCTAAGGAATCAGAACTATTACGAATGCTTTGCATTTATAAAAACGAATTACTTCCGAGACAAAAGGCTTTGAAAGAAATCTGGGGAGACGATAATTATTTCAATGCAAGAAGTATGGATGTTTTTATTACCAAACTCCGTAAATACCTGAAGGATGATGCCTCACTGGATATCATCAATATTCACGGTAAAGGTTTCCGCTTAATTGATAATGCGAAGATCTAATTTCTATACAGCAATAGTAAATATTAAATCGACCTTCAGTGATTAATGAATGACCTGAACCCGTCTGACCAATTTCACCTTTTCATTCGTTAACGTCAACAGATACATTCCATCAGCCATTGATGATAAATCAATAGTCGCCTGATGCTCGTTAATTGTTACAGGAATGGTCTCTCCTACTTGTCGTCCACTTACATCCATGAATTGAGCATTGAGTTTTGCTGATTCGAATGAAGTATTCAACGTAATCATTCCACTTGATGGATTTGGGTATATAAATAGCTGTTCAGCCGGATCGTTAAACGATTCAATTGAATTAATATAATCTATTGAAAACGGAACAGAATAAAATTCGCCGAAGTCGCCTTTTGTCGCAATAATAGTTGCTGTGCTGCCTTTCAATATCCTGAAAAATCCACTTCCATTGTAACAACACAATCCATCGCCACCTGAATCATAGGCAGTAGCATTGTAACATCCGTTTGACAAGTAAACAGTATCTGTATAGGTTGTCAATGAACCTGCAAAAGAAGAACGACTAGCCACAACATTTCCTGCATCGTCTTTCACGATCCAGGAAATCTCATTAGGTGAATTATCTGTTTTCACCATGATACGAATGAAATTTGCATTGTATGAAAGTGTAGTTCCAAAAGTTGTTTTTAGTGTATCGTCAAAAGCAAATTCATCCGTACTTCCGTTTGGCTGATCCACATAAGCCATGAAAGAATGTGTTCCGCTAACAAAATTCAGCGGCGGCAGATAAACAGTTTGAGTATCCAGGAAATTCAAATTTCCTGTCCAGTTAAAAGTATTGGAAATTGTACCATCAATACTATAGTGGATAGAAAGCGAAGTCAATGGATTGGTTCCGTAATTTTTTATTACGACTTCAGGATTGTATCCTGCACAAATCGGATTAGACCGATTATATTCGAATGCATTATTCGGTCTTCTCACTTCTAATAATGCTGCATTATTGGCATACTCAAGTCTGTCATAAGAAATGACCTGAGATTGAATGTAATATTCCGGAAAATAAAATCCGCTTGGTCCACCGGTAACAGTGTATGGCTGCAGATTATAATCCAACGTATACGAGCTGCCCGGACTTGCAAAAGAAGTTGCATCGTAATCGTGCGGAGTCACATAAGAACCCGGACACCAGTTAGCACGCAGGTAAAACCATGTACTTGTATAACCCGGCGCGCCTTGCGGATACAGGGGATTTCGTCCACAATCGCTTCTCCATAAATGCTGAGGTAAATTAGTAGTATTGATCCGAAGCGTATGCGTTACATCATAAAATTCAGCGACATTCTGATTCGGAAATCCACCAAAACCATGACCTGTTGTAATCAAGCGAACTTTTTCTTTCACTGACTGAACATCACGTATCAAAGTAATAGGCTGAAGATGATTATCGATCGGGTCTGATGTTTTACCATACTGCCATGTACCATTCCACAGATTGGTTACTTTATACGGATTAGCAGGCGGATTTCCTTCAATGAAATAGAAATCTGTTGTCACGAACCAACCATTACTATAACCACAGACATTTGACCACAACGTCACAGAATCTTTCAAAATAGGACGATAATCAGACACGTCAAACCAGAGTCCAACAGCCATTCCATACGGAGTAATAGCACGTGCAATTTCAAATGGTTCTTTCACCTCAAAAATATTGTACACGCTGTCATACTGCAAGTACAAAGTCTGATCCGGAGTTACATAAACAGAATCAGTTGCTACTCCGCCACTAAAGGTATACTGGTTATAATACGTTGGCCACACTACAATAGTATCCGTTGCCAGCAAAGGATAAACAGGATCATTAAATAAAATTAAAGTTAAAGGCGAGAATGGAACAGAATCTATTTGTAGCGTAGTTGAATTCCATGAATAAGAATAAGAAGTATCAACCATGTAAGAAAATGTATCCGGCCGGTTTCCATTTACCGTGTAACTTGGCGCAAGAACAAGTGTTGAATCATACCTTCCGGTTGGATTCAACACTTTTAATGTTGCAATTCTATCATAGATATCACAGCCAAAAGAAGGACACGACAATTGATACTTTAACATGATCTTATAAAACTTCAGCGAATCAGCAGGAAAAGCATACGTTGCCTTACCGGTGTTGCAATTCTGATGGAGGAGATTAGAAAAACCGTGGACAATCAAGGTGTCACCCGGCAAGGCCTTTAACATGAGGCTTCCCATCGTTAATAAACAGGTAAGAAAAACAATGCGGATACTGCGTAGAATTGAATTCATCTTTTTAGCTTTGACTTGAAGTCCAAAAATAGAATAATTACCCAAACAATGTCCTTTTACATAGCAATTATATTGTTCATCACCTCCGTTATTAGCGGATTAGTATTGATGGTGTTGAATAAATCTTTAGCCCGGGATCGCTTTTTCCTACTCGCTTCTTTTCATTTAATCATCTTTTTAGGCTATTTGGCTTCGCTCATCCTTAAAAAATCCGGAGATACAGTTGTCGTAAATTATTTTTTCCTCTCTTTCATCTGCAGCGGAATTGTTTTAAGCGGAATTTGCTGGCGAAGTAAAATACCTTCTTTGTTGAAATATTATTTTGCAGTTTTCGCTCTGACCATTGCCATGTTCATTTTATCGCCAAGCCGAACCGCTAATTTTTTACTCACCTCACGATACACAGAAAGTACAGGGCCATCGTTTGACTTAGGTCAACGTTATTTTTTAGAATTTCAAGGAACGGTTATGTCAGGAGATACCATCCCGCATTATAAATTGATCCGAAAAAAGGGAATGTTTCACGAGACCATTCAACGCGATTTAATATTTAATGGTCATTTGGATTCTGTACACATTGTAGAAGTTGAATCGGAAAGCACAATGAGATTGAGAGGATTTACAAGCATCTCAAACTTTGTGAGTGAACAAATAGATAGCGTAGATCTTATAGTTCCATTGAAAAAACAGGAAAGAAACTCCATTGAGTATAAACTTTAATTCCATGAAAATAAAATACGCTTTACTAACATTAGTACTTGTTAGTTTTAATTTTACGCTTTTTGCGCAATTACCTGAAACTGATATTTTTCTTAGTACAATTTCAAAAACGAAAACCGGACTACAATTCTCCACTCCGGAAAACATTACCAATCGTCCGGGCTATGACAATCAACCATCCTTTACACCGGACGGAAAAAATATTCTCTTTGTAGCTATTGCTGATACAACACAATCGGATGTTTACACCTATTCTCTTCTTTCTAAAAAAATTACTCAGGTAACACATACACACGTCAGTGAATATTCGCCTACACTCAATGAAAAAACTAATCTGTACACCGTTGTTCGTGTAGATGCTGATTCGGGCCAGCGACTGTATCACCTTTCTGCAAAAAATCCTGCAACTGTAAGTGTCATACCAAATAGTGATAGTGTTGGATATTACTGCGAATTGAATGACAGCATGATTGCCATGTTTATTTTAGGCCCTGCGAATACCCTACAAGTTCTCAATACAAAAACCGGAGAGCGAAAACTGATAGCATCTGACATTGGTCGTTGCTTTCGGTTATCGGCGAATAACAAACGAATGTACTTTGTGATAAAGGGTAACGATGTTGAATGGTTTATCTATTCTATGGATTGCAAGACGTTAGAAACAGAACGCGTCGCTCCGACTTTATCCGGTAGTGAAGATTACACACTACTAGCCGATGATAAAATTATCATGGGAAAAGATGCACAATTGTTTATACTGGAAAACAACAGCTGGAAAAAGCTCGCAGATTTTTCAGCCACCATTCACAGTTTTTACAGAATCGCCGTAAATCGTGATGGAACATTACTTGCCTTAGTTGTTTACACGAATAAAAAATAATGAATCCTGAGCGATACGATTATTTAATTGTCGGGCAAGGATTAGCCGGAAGCATCCTGTCTTCTCAACTGTTAAATCAGGGCAAAAAAGTGTTGGTCATTGACAAACTTAATCCAAATTCTTCATCGCGCGTTGCAGCCGGCTTAGTCAATCCGATAACAGGCAGAAGAATTGTCAAAAGCTGGCAGGCAGATACGCTGATTCCTTTTGCCTATCAGTTTTACAAATCACTGGAAGAAGAATATCTTACAAACTTTTTTATTCATCAGGATACCTTAGAAGTAATTACAGAGACACAACAAGTAAACGAATGGACGCAGCGTATGGAAGATCCATCACTGGCCATGTACTTTAATCGTGAACCGGTTACTGCATCTGATTATCGTGACAAAATAAAGGACTTTAAAAGGTTAATTCGCATATCCAATTCGGGATGGATGGACATACCGAAATTTTTAGATATTTATCGAAATGCGTTGATGAAAAGTAATTCCCTGCTTGAAGAATCATTAAACGTAAGCCAACTAACGATTACCGGCGATGAAATAAAATATGGAAACATTTATGCTAATCGGATTATTTTTTGCGAAGGCATTCAATCCACATCAAATAATTACTGGAAACACATTCCGTTTCTTCCTGCAAAAGGAGAAATTCTCACCATCTCCTGCCCTGACCTTTCAGAGAAATACATTATTGTCGCCGGTATTTTCCTGATACCGATCGGTGATTCGAAATTTCGTGTAGGTTCCACTTACGAATGGAATTATTCAAACGACTTACCAACAGAAGCCGGAAAGCAGAAACTCATTACTCAATTAGAAACATTTTTAAAAATTCCTTTTACCATTGTTGATCATCGTGCCGGCATCCGGCCTACGATGAAAGACAGAAGACCGGTAATTGGCATACATCCTGAATATAAAAACATGTACATCTTCAATGGAATGGGCACGAAAGGAGTTGTATTAGCGCCATATTTTGCAGATCATTTTATTAATTATCTGGAAGGAAAGTCGGAATTGTTGGGAGAAGTGGATGTAAATAGATTCAGTTCACTCTACCAGGCTGAATAGATAGTCCTGTATTAAGAAGAATTAGACTATTTTTCAGTAGAATTGTCAGTCAGAATGAATTTATTTTCAATGTGTAATACTTCCATTAAATAACAGCATTTGCCAAAAGACTAATACGTATTTTGCAAGTCAACAAGATAATGTCATTTATCTGAATTAATTACCAACCCCAAAAACAGAACATGAAACAACTAACACTATTTCTTTCCTTAATTACCTGCATACTATTATCATCATGCAAAAAAGATGAAAACAACCAGGCAGAAATATCTGTCTATCTTCAGGATGCTCCTGCTACTAATTATGAAAAAATAAAAATTGAGTTGAAAGGCGTTTCCATCTATAGTCAAACGGCCGGAAGCTGGGTGACACTGAATGTAAACAATGGTGTTTTTGATTTGCTAACGCTTGATAGCCTTAATCAGGCATTTCTTGGTAAAATAAAATTGCAAGGCGGCACTATTTCACAATTACAATTAATCATAGGTAGTCAAAATACCGTAACGGTGAATGGAATTGATTATCCTCTTCAACTTGACGCCGCCGATTTGGATAAATTAAAAGTAAAGATTAGTCATACTGTAAATAGTCGTTCGTTCTATAAGTTGACTATAGACTTTAAAGCATCCGAATCTATCGATTCAAATGGAAACGTTTATAAACTTAAAGCTTCTTTAAAGATTTCTGTTAAGTCGGTGTAAAATATATATATTTTACTTTTCCAAGTTGTTCGACTTTGTTTAAAACATCAGTGAACTAAATTCTGCATTAGAAATGTTCAAATGAAATGTCTATAAAAAAATCCCGATCATGATCGGGATTTTTTTATAGACATTATTGAGTAATTGTCTTTGAAACTTATTAATATTCAGTCAACAGACTATTTCAAATCATAACGATCTGCATTCATCACCTTCGCCCAGGCAGCAACGAAATCTTTTACAAATTTTTCTTTGCTATCATCTTGTGCATAGACTTCTGCATAACCTCGCAAAATAGAATTGGAACCAAATACCAAATCAACTCTTGTAGCAGTCCATTTAGTTGCTCCTGTTTTTCTGTCTACGATATTGTATAGATTTTCACCGGAAGACTTCCATGAGTATTTCATATCCGTCAGGTTGACAAAATAATCATTACTGAGTATACCTTCCTTGTCTGTAAATACACCGTGTTTTGTTCCACCGTGATTCGTACCCAGAACACGCATTCCGCCAATTAAAACGGTCATCTCAGGAGCTGTAATACCCATGAGTTGGCTTCTGTCAAGCAACAGTTCTTCCGGTTTAATAGTATAGTCTTGTTTCAACCAGTTTCTGTATCCGTCATGCAATGGCTCTAACACTGCAAACGATTCTACATCTGTCATTTCATCAGTTGCATCACCACGACCGGCATTGAAAGGAACTTTAATTTTTACTCCTGCATCGTGTGCTGCTTTTTCTACTGCAGCACTTCCACCTAATACAATTAAATCAGCCATGCTTACTTTTTTCTGCAAACCGGATTGAATCGCAGTGAGTGCATTTAATACTTTTTGTAAACGATCAGGTTCATTGCCTGCCCAGTCTTTTTGCGGAGCTAAACGAATTCGTGCTCCATTTGCACCACCTCTGTAATCAGAGCCTCTGAAAGTTCTTGCACTATCCCAAGCTGTATTGATAAGTTCAGTACGTGTTATTCCACTGTTTAAAATTTTCGTTTTTAAATCTTCCACTTCAGCATCCGATAAAGAATAATC
>JAYSPU010000132.1:0-6021 GCA_043721935.1 Bacteroidota bacterium
GTATCACTTCCTGTTGATTCTATTACTAAACTTATTACCTATGAAAAAGTAGTAGAGGTGAAAGGTCTCTCAGCTGATGAGTTGTATTCAAGGATCTACGAATGGTTTAAAACGTATTATAAAAATCCTACTGAAGTAATTCGTGAAAATGACAGCGTCAAATTTAAAATAGTTGGTAAGCCCAGATATAGAATGTCTAATCCTCCTGATAAAGATGGAACAAAGACAGACGGAGGAACAGTTCAGTATACCATCACCGTTGGTGCTAGAGAAGGTCGTTTTCGATATGAACTTACTTCGTTCAACTGGAAGCAACTCTCTAATTATCCCTGCGAACGTTGGACCGATGCATCCGCTCCGGGATATATTCCAATTTACAATGACTATTTGATTCAATTAGATAAAACTGCCAACGATGTAATCAAAGCGCTTATCGATGCCGCTACCCATGAGAAGTCGGTGAAGGATAAAGATAAATGGTAACTTCTAAGTACTTTGTATTTTGTATTTAGTACTTAGTACAGGATTGTTAGTGCTAGAGGTTTGGTGAAGCAGGAAGATTTTTTTTAACAAAGAGAAATAAGGAGATAAAAGAGATCTCAGAGATGAATTTCTTAATACTAAGAATTAAGTACACGCATCATCGCTTCTCCAATTCCTAAATCACTCTGGACGGTAATTTTTATATTCGTTTTTTCTCCTTCACAAAGATGAATTGGATTTCCTGCATGTTCAAAGACAGTAGCATCATCGGTGAAATCATTTCCGGCAGCTGTTGAATAGGCTTCTTTTAATTTTTTTGCCTGAAAACATTGTGGAGTTTGAATGATACGAAAAGTATTTCGATTAGCAGCAGTTGAGGTTGCTCCATTAATTTTACGGAGTGTTTCTGTAACAGGAATACATGGAATAGCACAACCGAATTGAATGGCTTCGTCGTAACAACGCTTTAATAGATCTGCACTCACAAATGGTCGCACTCCGTCGTGAATTCCTACTATGTAACTTTCCGGTACTTCCATCAGTCCATTCATTACAGATAACGTTCGCGTACTTCCTCCTTGAACGATTGTATGTGTGATTTTAAATTTATACTGCGTAATTAGATTTTTCCAATTCTCAATTTGATCTGTCGAAAGAACTAAAATTATTTTCATCGAAGGATTGAATGATGAAAAACATTCAATCGTGTGTATTAGAATTGGTTTGCCGGATAAAAGCAAAAATTGTTTCGGCATTGAAGATCCCATTCGTACTCCGCTGCCGGCTGCTACGATTACTACGGCTTGATTCATTATAAAGGAGTATTGATGTGTTCTTTTTCAGACGTAATGTATGCCTTAAAAAAGTAACTGTTGGTGATGTTGACGTAAAGAGAAAAAATAATGATGACTATTGTCAACAGTAAAATCAAAAAGCTCGTAAGAAATGCTTCCAATGATAATGATACTGTCGATGGAAATGCTTTGTTCACAATCGTAATAGTCGGTAAACTATTTTTATTCATCGATGCAGACGCAAGGATATAAAGTTTCTGAGAGTTGATCAGATCATTTGTGGCGAGCTCAAAGCGATTAATCATTGTGCTCAGCCTCTTTTGTTCTTCCATTAAAACTAAACGGTCATTTTGATTCCTTTGAGTGTTGATTACAGAGTTGAATAATAATAGTAAACTGTCAAGGGCTTGTCCTTTTTGTTTGTATTGAAGTTGCAAGTCTCCAATAAACTCTTTCGAAATCTCTAGCTTTTTTTCAATATTTTGAATGTAAAATTGTTTATTGTCCTGATCAATGAATTTTACAATGTCATTGGCAATTTCAGCTGCCCGATATCTGTATCTGTCTTTCACTGTAATCACAACTGCATTGTATGGTGATCGTTTTACCGCAATGTTTGAACTGATTTCCTGAATCGCTTTCTGAAAATAAAACTCGCCGGTTGAATCAATGTTATAATGGTGGATGAGGTCAAATTTTTTGATTAGATAAATATGTACATCTGTAGAATTAATACGTTGTAAGACGCGATTAAAATTATCATCAGGAGAAAGTGGTTCAAGATTACGCATGTCTGTTAAACTACTGGAAAGCATGCTTTGATTGTTGATGTAAAAGGAAGTATTGGCTGAATAATCCAATAAATAAAAACGGAGACTAAAAAAAGAAATCGAAAAGATAACCAGGAGTAAGAAAGCATATTGTTTCTTACGCTTTAAAATCCGTCGGATCAGCTCCTTTGTTTTTTCTTCTTCGTTTAATTTTTGCATCTTATCTAAGAGTCAATTCATCGTATTTCTACGGAAAGGTAATTTTAGAAATAATTATTCTATTTCCTAACTTATTTTTTGTAAACTGCCTTAATTATACGGCCAAATGTTGAAGTTCGATCGATCTACGGCTCTGTTTTATGGGTGGCTGACGGTAGTTTTTGTCTTTGCACCGCTAACTCATTTCCGGAGTTTGCTGGATTTTGAATTTGCTCCCCGTTTTTTATTGCTCTCAACCTCTATTCTGGTCGGTTCAGTATTTCTTTTGTTCAGAAAAAAAGCGAATGAGCTAAAGGATTGGTTACTTGTTCGTCCGGTTGTTTTATTCTTCCTCGCTTCTGTTGTTTGGATGTTCATTCGATTGTTTTCATCTGTTAATCCGGGCGATGCTTTATCAGAGTGGTTGCGATGGACAGTACTTTTTTGTCTTTTCACTTATGGGTTATTGTTGTTCCCGGCTGATAAAGAAAAAGCAGCATGGACAATTGCAATTTTTGCAACGATTGCTTCTATTAGTTTTATCGGATTTGGTTGTTGGCAATACATTCAACTTTATCTTCAGTTAAAACCGGGAGATCATATACGTATAGATCAAACTTTTGCTTCGACATTATCAAATAAAAATTTTTTTGCTGAAACATTGGTAGTGCTCATCCCATTTCAAGTCTATATTTTCATTCGAGGTAGGAATGGTTTTAAATTATTGATTGCTTTACTGTTAGTTCTTACTGCAGCTATGATTTTTATGATTATGTCGGCCGCAGCTTTTCTTGGATTATTTGCGGGAATAATTTTCTTTTTATTTGGGTACCTGAACTGGGTTCCAAGAAAAGAGTCGAGTTCAAGAATTAAATTCGGATTTGTTATCGGTTTGGTAATAATCATTGGATTGTTCTTTTTTTCGGGAGGATATAAATCGGTTTCAGAACGATTCAATCGGTTTGTTTATTACTCAAAACATCCAGACGCTGATGTCACAAAAAAGGAAAACAACAACAGTGTTTTCGAGCGATTAATGATTTGGCGAAATAGTGTTCGTATGATAAAAGCCAATCCTTTGTTTGGATCCGGTCTGAATAATTGGAAAATTTTGTATCCAAAGTATGGAAGTATTGAAGGCACTGTAATGATAGATAGTGGCCGGATTACCTATGAACATCCGCACAATGATTATTTGTTAGTGTTCGCTGAACAAGGCTTAGTTGGGTTTCTTTTGTACTTAGCATTCTATTTCTATTTGTTTAAAATTGGAATACGTAGAATAAAACAATGTAATAATGCGACGTCGGAATGGTTTGTATTATTTCTACTCTCAGGAACTATATCATATTTGGTAATCTCATGTTTTGCTTATCCTCGTTCAAGAATGTTTGAGCCAATGTTGATGATGATCGTGTATTCATGTATCGTTAGTATCAGTTCCGAAGAATCGGGCATAGTTCGACGGATTTTTAAAGGATGGTTTGTGTTGCCATTGATTTTGGCTTTGCTGGCTGTACAAGCTGCGTATGCCAGAATAAACGGAGAAGCGAATATTCGTACTGTTTTGGTAGAACAGAAAAGAGGAAATTATCCTTATATGTTACGGTCTGCAGAGAAGGCACAATCTTGGTATTTTCCAATTGACCTGACCGCAACTCCAATTCACTGGTATGAAGGAATGGCAAATTTTTATCTGGGAAAAAAAGAAGTAGCGTTGGAGAATTATTCACTGGCTGAAAAAAATAATCCATTTCATGTTCGACTCCTCAATGATTATGGAACATGCGCTGAACAAAATGGCGACCGTATAAAAGCCATTGAACTCTATAAGCGTGCGCTTTCGATTAGTCCTCGTTTTCTAGAAGGATTGCTAAATATCAGTGCGACCTATTATAATTTTGGAAAACCTGATTCAGCTTTTTATTACATTGATCGCGCTTACGGACTTCCAATGGAGTACGAGTATAAAATGAATTACAAACGTTACCTTGCTGCCATACTGCCACCTTTGTTGAATCAGAAAATTGCTAACCAGTCTCAACCCTTTGACAAAAACTGTTTGAATAAGTGGATATCAACACCCGACTCTCTAGTTTCTTTTTATCTTTATGCTAAGGATACTAATATGGAGTTTATTCCCTTCCTCTTGAAAAAATGTTCGCAGTAGATTATTAGAATAAGTTCCTTCGGAAAAAATACTGTAAATTAGTCGTTGAATTCATACTGTTATGATTAAAGGAAACCTTGTTGATTATTGGAATAAAAATATATTTTCTGCAGAAGTAGAATTAATTGATGGAAAAATTGGTTCGGTGAAATCTATTTCTTCCGCTATTGATCCGGCTTTACCGTACATTCTTCCCGGCTTTGTTGATGCACATATTCACATTGAAAGTTCGATGTTAGTGCCTTCTGAATTTGCTCGCCTGGCTGTTATTCATGGTACAGTAGCAACTGTCAGCGACCCTCATGAAATTGCTAATGTGTGTGGTATGGAAGGCGTTCTCTATATGATTGAGAATGGTCGTAAAGTTCCGTTCAAGTTTAATTTCGGTGCGCCTAGTTGTGTTCCTGCTACTGTTTTTGAAACAGCCGGCGCAGCATTGAATTCAGCTGAAGTAGAAAAATTATTGCAGATGGATGAGATCCGTTATCTGAGCGAGATGATGAATTTTCCCGGTGTGTTGCATAAGGATCCCGAAGTGATTGCGAAAATAAAATCAGCGCACGATTTAAATAAACCTGTAGACGGACATGCACCCGGATTGAGAGGTGCAGCTGCACTCATGTATATACAAGCCGGGATTTCTACGGATCATGAGTGTTTCACTAAAGAAGAAGCACTAGAAAAGTTGAAGTATGGGATGAAGATAATTATCCGTGAAGGAAGTGCGGCAAAAAACTTCGAGGCTCTGATTGATTTACTTCACGATTATCCTGAGATGACAATGTTTTGCAGCGATGATAAACATCCTGATAGTTTAGTCGAAGGGCACATCAATACTCTTTGTGCTCGTGCAGTAGCAAAAGGAATTGACATTTTTAAAATTATTGCAGCTGCGTGCATTAATCCTGTTGTCCATTATAAATTGGATGTTGGAATGTTGCGCATGAATGATCCTGCCGACTTAATTATAGTAGAAGACTTAATTTCATTTAAAGTAAGTGAAACATATATAAACGGTTTGCTTGTATCAAAGAATGGTCGTTCATTCATTGAGCCGGTAGTGGTAATGCCAATCAATTCGTTTTCATGTGACGAAAAAAAGACAGCCGATTTTTCTTTTCCAGCTTATGGAGAAGAAAAAATTCCTGTAATCGAAGCACTCGATGGTCAACTTATTACGAATAAAATATATGTAACTCCAAAAATTGAAAATGGATATATAGTAAGTGACGTCTCTCAGGATGTTTTAAAAATTGTTGTTGTAAACAGATACCATTCTGCACTTGTTGCAAAAGCATTTATCAGAAATTTTAATTTGAAAGAAGGTGCAATTGCTTCCTCTGTTGCTCATGACAGTCATAATATTGTTGCTGTCGGCGTAGATGACGAAAGTATTTGTCGTGCAGTTAATCTGGTGATTAAGGAACTAGGTGGTGTAAGTTGTGTTACCAATACCGAAGAAAGTGTTGTTGGTTTACCTGTGGCCGGATTGATGAGTAATGGTGATGGCTTTAAAATCGCCAAAGAGTACACTGCCATCGATTCTCTCGCTAAAAAGGCCGGATCAACATTAAGCGCTCCGTTTATGACCCTATCTTTTATGGCG
>JAYSPU010000133.1:0-8640 GCA_043721935.1 Bacteroidota bacterium
CGATGATTAATTCGTTTTTAATTTTCTCCCACATAAAAGCACTTCCTGCATAATTTAAATGATCAGCATCGCGGAAGAATGAGTCTGGTTGTTGTTGTATAGAAAAATCAACCCATCTGGCAGAATGTTGTTTTACCAATGAATCTATGATGTGATGACCAAGAGCAACAGCTTCCTTGTTTCTATATGATAAATAACATGCTGTTTTAGGTAGCGTGACTATGAGAAGTTTTTTATTTGCTTTCGCACACTCTTCAATAATGATACTAAGCAACTTCGTGTTTTCTTCGATCAAGCCATCGTAAAATCTAAATACAGAAATTTCCTGTGCACGTTGTTTGCAATTTGCAGCCGTAATTGTCGGTGCTGCTGCTTTCAACATATCTTTTAATTCAACATCCGATTTACCTGTAAAAATAAATGCAGGATTTCTATTGGCTCTGAAAAAATTGCTTTTTGCTAAAATTATTTCGCTGGTTGATGGATCATAGATGGTGTCTGTGTATCTGTAAAAAGCTCTGTTGGCATATTCCTGTTTGAAATAGGTTTGATTGTAGCCCATCATTTCTTCGTCTAAACCAAGGATAACAATTTGCAACTTTGGCAACTCGTGAATCCTTTTTTCTAAAAGAACAGCGCTCCAGAATAAATCCATTCCTCCATATGCAAAGGATGCGTAGCGTAATTTCTCAGCAGAGCTATCAAGCATGGAAACTATGGGTAGTATGTGTGAGTTTCCTAAGAACAAATAATCTGCAGTAGGCGTTTTCTTTTCAAAATGTTGCATCAATTGGTCAACAGGAGTTATATAACTGATGTATCGCCATTCAATTAAGCCAATTGCAATTCCAACGAATATCATCAAACAAAAAATTTCAAACAATAATTTTTTTGCCATAAATTAAAATTGAAAATAAATAAACGATTGCTCTTCAAAAATTCCGAAAAGAAGAATCAACATGATCATGCTGAAATTAAGTATGTATCTCAATGCCGGTTTTCTAATAACTATATAACCGGTTTTCCGCTCTTCTTCAATTATACTTTCAGAAACAAATAGCAATCCGATAAGTAGAAAATTTAAAACAAATGATGCCGGACTAATAAGCGGTAAACCAATCAGATTGTTTTTTGTTGGAATGAAATGCCGGAGAATATAAAATGCATCTGTTGCAGTATTGGCTCTGAAAAATATCCAGGCAATGATTACGACACTAAACGTAAGTATCACTGAAATTATAGTTGGAATTTTTATTTTTTTTCCAATCAATTGATAAATAATCAAACAAGTTCCATGAATGAGTCCCCAGATTACGAATGTCCAGGAGGCTCCATGCCATAATCCGCTAATGGCAAATACAATTAGGATGTTGATGATCCATTTGCGTATACCTTTTCTATTTCCTCCTAAAGGAATATAAACGTAATCTCTAAACCACGAAGACAAACTGATGTGCCAGCGATTCCAGAACTCACTTATGTTTCGACTGAAATAGGGAAGTCTGAAATTCTCCATCAGATTAAACCCCATTGTATTCGCTGCACCAATGGCTATGTCACAATATCCGCTGAAGTCACAATAAATTTGAATACCAAAGAAAAAAGTGGCCCAGATGAGTGCATTTCCGGAGAAGTTTTCCGGTTGCGAATAAATCATATTCACATAAAATGATAACCGGTCAGCAATCACTACTTTTTTAAATAATCCCCAGAGCATTCGTCTTAATCCTTTGCTGACTCTTTCGTAATCAAAGATATGTCGCTCGTGTAATTGTGGAAGCATATGGGCCGGTCGTTCAATCGGTCCTGCCACCAATTGAGGATAAAACATCACATACAAACTGTAAATACCTAAGTGCCTTTCTGCCTTCTGTTTGCCACGATACACTTCAATTGTATAACTCATGGCCTGAAACGTGTGAAAACTGAGTCCGACAGGTAATAAAATATCAAATAAAGGTGCTGAGCCGGATTGGCCAAGTCCTGTCAAGTCGTATAAGGTTTGATTAAAGAAATTAATGTACTTGAAAAAGATCAGGACACTGCAATTCGCTATAATACTTGCAATCAACCAGAACCTACGTTTCTTTTTATCCGTATGATTTTCAATCAGGATGCCGGCTGTGTAATCGATGGCAATGGTGAAGAATAAAATAAGGATATATACAGGTCTGAAAAACATGTAGAAAAAGCAACTGGCTAATAACAACCAGCCCCATCTCCATTCATGCTTCAGTAAAAAGTAACCTGCTGTTACAATCGGGAAAAATAAAAAAAAGGCAGGTGAATTAAATAACATATTAATGCGTTGAAAACGATAGTTTTGATGCGACGAATATAACAGATAAGAATAATGTCATTGATACAATCTTTTAAAAGTAATACAGCCAAAGGTATTATTTCCTTTGGCCTGGCTTTTCTTTTAATTTTTGTTCCTGAATATTATCAGCATCGTGAAGCAGGTAAACATGCGGAACAAGTTAAGCGAGCAGAATCAAATTTAAAAACCTTTTCGGAAAAACTTCAAAGTACTCTAACAAAGATAGCCGAACTGAAAAACGAAAAAGAGTTTCATGCTGCAATCCTGCATGGTGGTTATGAAGCAGTAGGGATGAGCTTTTTTGTTCTAACTCATGGAACAGTTATGCTCTGGTCAAGCAATGAACCTGCTGTCAATTCACTCTTCCTGGATACCGTTCGTTCTGCACCGCGGATTAATTTACCAAATGGCGACTACGCTGTTGAAGTATTGAAAAGAGATAGTGTGACCTATATCGGATTGTTGCTGATTCGAAAAAACTATCCGTATGAAAACCGGTATTTAGTAAATGAATTTAATCAGGCACTTATCGATTGTCCGGTTACAACCGGACATGCAGGGATTCCATTTCTACTGATTGACGGAAGTGTAGGCTATCATATCACGTTTCTGGAACAGGTAAGCAACACTTTTCTTGTAATGTACTGGATGGCCTTGCTAATCGGTTTGTTCGGATTCTATTTTTTGATAAAAGGCAGGTCATTTATGTTGACTGTTTTTTCAATTCTGATTATTGCTGCCATTCGCATTTTGATGATTTATTTGAAAATGCCGGATGAATTATACAATCTGATTCTCTTCAGTCCGCAGTATTATGGGTCTTCGTTTTTATTTAATTCACCTGGCGATTTGTTGATCAATTGCGCAATTCTATTTGTGAGTGCCATTTTGTTGTATGAAAATTCTATAGGAAAGAGTATAACAATGACCGGTAAAATTGTTTGGGTGTCAGGGTGGATTTTTGCAGCTGTTGGTCTCCACTTTTTCCTACAAGGTCTTGTTGTGAATTCAAAGATTTCATTCGATGTTTCTCATCCTGCATCGATTGATATGTATAGTTTATTGGCTTTTAGTGCTGTCGGAACATTGCTGATTTCATTTTTGTTTTTTACAGCGGCCGGACTCCAGTTGTTTGGGAAGAAAAAATTGATGCGCCGGTATGGAATTGCTTTGGTTCTGATGGCAGCATATGCTTCTGTTACATTAGCTATGGCAAATCAAAAGAAGGAAATGGAAAGCCGGAAATTGGTTGCACAAAAAGTAGACTCAAGGCAGGATCATGTGGCTGAATATTTTTTCGAAGAAGCGAAGATTAAAATGTATGCTGACGCGAAAATCAAGGCATTGATTAATTCGAAGCCTGTTAATCAGGAAGCAATATCGAATTATATCATTCGAAAATATCTCAGTGGATATTTGTCAAAGTTCGACTTCTCATTAGTGGTGTTTGATAGTTCAGGTGGAAATACATCTGATAAAAGTTTTTTGCAAAATTTTAATCAGCAAATCAGCAAAGGAAAACTTACCTATTGTGATAAGTTGTATTTTATAAGCAATGAAACAGGCGGATTAAGCTACTTAGCCTTATTGCCATTCGATGATGCCGGTTCTAAACAGTTAGCCATTACAATGACTACCCGGTTTTTTCAATCGGAGGAAGGCTTTCCTGAATTGTTTATCAGCAGTCGTTATCAGGAGAATTTTTCTACAGGCGATTATTCCATAGCGCGTTATCGGAATAACAATCTGGTTTATGAGTTTGGAAACTATGTATACAGTCTGACCCCGAAAGAATTTCAAATAGGCGAAGGCGAATATCAATTTGTTTCATCAGGTGGTTATGATCATCTTTTATACAAACTGAGTCCAACTTCTCTCATTGTGGTAAGTAAGCCTTCAGAAGGGATTCTTAATTTGCTGGCACTCTTCAGCTGGATATTCACCGTCATGTTAGTGATTCGTTTTCTGATCTTCGTATTTTCCTACCTGACGCAATCAACAGCGGAGTTGAACTGGAACTTAACAAGCAGAATTCAGCGATCGGTTTTGTTTCTGGTTGTGTTTTCTTTTTTACTGATTGGTATTGGAACGACATTCTACATTAATAGAAAATATGAAAACGATCAAAAGAAAAGTATCAGTGATCAGGTAAATGCATTGTGGTTTAGGGTTTCAGAAATTGGTCTTATGCCGGATTTAATTACACAAGAACAAATAAATCAACTGGATCGATTGGCTGCAAATACCAATATTAATTTCAATTTGTTCAATCAGAATGGCGGACTTTTTTATTCTTCTCAAACTAAAATTTACGAGAATGGAATCATTGGTCCATTAATGAATCCGGAAGCTTTTTTTGAAATAAAGGGTAAAGGTATAACTCAATACATTCTTCCTGAAAATGCCGGGAAGCTAAATTACATTGCTGCTTATGCACCGGTTATTGATCGTACAGGAAAGCTTAGTGCTTTTTTAAATCTTCCTTATTTTGAAAAACAAAATGAACTCAACAAAGAGATTTCAGGCTTCTTGTCTGCCTTGTTGAATATATATGTACTGCTTTTTGCATTGGCCGTCCTAATTACCATTCTTATTTCAGCGCAAATCACAAAACCACTTTTGTTGATTCAGGAAAAAATGTCCGGATTGAAATTTGGAAGTGCGAATGAACAAATAGAATATGCTGCGAACGATGAGATAGGTCAATTGGTGAAAGAGTATAATCGGATGTTGGAGCAATTAGCAATTAGTGCTGATAAGTTGGCGCAAAGTGAACGGGAATCGGCTTGGCGGGAAATGGCCAAACAGGTTGCTCATGAAATAAAAAATCCGCTGACGCCAATGAAGTTGTCTATTCAGCATCTGCAAAGAACATATAAAGAGAAAGGTCCGCCTGAACCTGAAGTTATTTCACGAATAGCTGAAAATCTGATTCAACAAATTGATACACTCGCTAATATTGCCACTGCCTTTTCTGACTTTGCTAAATTGCCTTCGACTGTTGCGCAGGAAGTTGACGTTTCTGAAATCGTAGATCAGCTCATCGATCTTTATAGTGAAATGCCGGGGATTCAAATTGCTGTGGAATCGACTACAAATGACACTACTATTTCGGCCGACAAGGATCAGGTGATACGGATATTTACCAATATTATGAATAATGCGGTTCAGGCAATTCCGCCTGAAAGGGATGGTCGGCTCACAATCCGGTTAAGCGATGACGGAGCTTTTTTAAGGGTCGAAATTGAGGACAATGGTGTTGGAATTCCTGAGGATCAACTGGAAAAAATTTTCAAACCAAACTTTACTACAAAATCGGGCGGAATGGGCCTCGGCCTGGCCATGGTTCGGAATATGATCAATTCTTTAAATGGAAATATTTGGTTTACAAGTGTTTATGGACAAGGCTCTTCCTTCTTTCTACAACTACACAAAATGGTTTAAACCACTTGGTGTTTGTATATTTGTTCTATCCCAATCACTTTTAAGTAAAATATCATTCGCTACTTTTCTATTATTAAAACCATCATTTAATAATCAAAAGAAACATATTAATTATCATAACTTCATCAACACTAATTATGAATCGTCCCATCCGTGTTTTAATTGCTAAAGTTGGTCTTGATGGTCATGACCGCGGGGCAAAAGTAATTGCATCTTTTTTACGCGATGCAGGAATGGAAGTCATCTACACCGGACTCCGCCAAACACCGGAGATGGTTGTAAATGCAGCCTTGCAGGAAGACGTAGATGTAATTGGAATCAGCATTCTTTCCGGTGCACACATGACCGTATTTCCGAAGATCATGCGAATCATGAAAGAAAAGAAAATGGAAAATGTACTGGTAACGGGTGGTGGGATTATTCCCGATGAAGACATGAAAAAATTAAGTGAACTAGGAGTAGGCAAATTGTTTGCACCTGGAACGGATACGAAAGAAATTATTGAATATATAAAGGTTGAAGTGGAGGAAAGAAGAAAAGTCTTCACTAAGAATTAAGAGTAAGGAGAATTTAAAATTTGAACAACAACACTCTAAATATGTATACAAATCTTTTAGTAGAGATCAAAGACAGGAATCAGATCATTACGATAAACAGACCTGATAAATTAAATGCGCTGAATTACGATACGATTCGTGAAATCGGATTGGCAGTTAAAAGTGCTGAAAAAGATCCTGCTGTTAAAGGAATTATTTTAACCGGTGCCGGTCCGAAAGCATTTGTTGCCGGTGCCGATATTTCGGAATTCTCTTCTTATTCGATTGAAGAAGCAAAAAAATTAAGTGCACATGGTCATGGTGTTTTTAAATCGATTGAATTGTGTACAAAACCTGTCATTGCTGCTGTGAATGGTTTTGCATTAGGTGGAGGTTGTGAACTGGCAATGAGTTGTCACATTCGAATTGCTTCCGATAATGCAAAGTTTGGTCAGCCGGAAGTTAAGCTCGGATTAATCCCCGGTTATGCAGGAACACAACGACTGGTTCAATTGATTGGAAAAGGAAAAGCAATTGAATTGTTGATGAGCGCAGAAATGATCAATGCAGAAGAAGCTAAGCGTTTAGGTTTAGTCAATGATGTAACCTCGGCTGAAGAACTGATGGAGAAAACAATCACTTTGTTAAACAAAATAACTTCACAGTCGCCGCAAGCAGTGGCTTCCATCATCCGATGTGTGAATGCTTATTTCACAGTTGGTATTGACGGCTTTCAATATGAGATTGACGAATTTGGAAAATGTTTCGGAACTCCTGATTTTATAGAAGGAGTTGCAGCATTTAGTGAAAAAAGAAAACCGGAATTTAACTCCCGGTCAACTACGAGTTAATTATCTATTTAAAAAAAATGAGGAGAAAGAGCGATGCGTATTGCAACAGATTTTACAAAACACGTATTCTGCCTGGAAGGGGATTGGGAAAAAGACTTACGTAAAAAGTCAAGCGTTGGTGCGGCGCTGGAATTTCTTCGCACTAATTGTAACATTAATTATATTCATAAAAATTGCGGCACAAAAGAGAATCTGAAATACTATCTCTCTCAATGGAAACATCCGCGTTATAAGAAATATACCATTTGTTATCTGGCCTTTCATGGATTTCCTGAAGTCCTTGAAATTGGAAACGAACATCTCGATATGGTAGAGCTGGCCGAAATTCTGAAAGGATCTTGTGCCAATAAAATCATTCACTTCGGAAGTTGTAACACGCTGGCAACAGATGAAAGAAAGATTCGACAGTTTCTGGAACGTACGGGAGCCTTATGTGTTTGTGGATTCAGAACCGATATCGATTTTCTGGAAAGTTCTGTATTCGATATGTTACTCATGCAAAAACTTCAGGAGTACAAAGACATTAAAGCGGTTGACCGCGATCTGAAAAAGAATTACCGGAAGATGATGACGAAGCTGGACTTTAGGTTGATTTATAATTAGTTGGTCAGTTGGCAGTTAGTCAGTTGTCAGTTGGCTTTTTGGTAGCTATTTAGATTTGTGAAATGACTTTCATTGTACTGTATGCTTTTTATTCTGCATAAAGTATCAAGAGTGCATTAATATCTATTTTTTTTGTCTGGGGAGTTTCTGTGTATTCTGCGCATTCTGTGGGAAAAACTTTGATTAATTTTCATTCATGGTTGTTATTAGGAATGAAATTTTTTTCTGTAGAATACTTTCAAACCCCAAAAGAAGTTTAAATACACCTATTTTTTTTGTCTGTGGTAATTCTGTATGATAAAAACGTACGCTTGATTTCGAAATCAACGTCGGAATTTTTCCCACAGAATGCGCAGAATACACAGAAACACCACAGACAATTTCTCAATCCCATTCTAAATAAACAAACAACCCACCAACGTCTTCGCATCCTCAAAAGGGTATTGTTTTAATTCTTCCTTGGACATTGAAATAATTTCAATCGATTCATCGTCGATTCCTCCGCCATCGTGTATTTGAACAGCTGTCTCCACATAGAATAAATACACATGCTCCGCCAATCCACCCGGTGAAGTATAAAAGTGTGAAAGCAGTTTTAATGATGTGGGTTCAATAGTGAATCCTAATTCTTCTTCGATTTCCCGAACGATAGCTGCTTCCGGTGTTTCTGTTATCCGGTCGAACATGCCGGCAACCAATTCAACCAATTCCTTTTGCGCCCCAATCCGAAACTGTTTTACGAAATAGTATTTCTCTGTCATCGGATTAAACACCATTGCTGTTACAGAGTCACCGCGATCAATACATTCATATTTATGTACTTGTTCAATGCCGTCGTCTTTCAAATCGTATTCGTTGACAACTGTAAATTTACCTTTGAATAGAA
>JAYSPU010000134.1:0-24922 GCA_043721935.1 Bacteroidota bacterium
TCATCATTACTCCGATTCACTTTATTTTTCAATTCTTCTTTAAATGCTTCAATTCTTTTGCGGAGCGTTTCATTTCCGGTGGCAATAATTTGTGCAGCGAGTATGCCTGCATTTTGCGCAGCGTTTAATGCTACCGTTGCAACGGGAACTCCATTGGGCATTTGTAAAATAGATAAAATAGAATCCCATCCGTCAATAGAATTGGAAGAACGAACAGGAACGCCAATGACCGGAAGAACGGTCATAGAAGCAACCATGCCCGGTAGATGTGCTGCTCCGCCTGCTCCGGCAATGATGACCTTGAGTCCGCGGGCTACGGCTGTTTTTCCATATTCAATCATCTTCTCCGGCGTGCGGTGAGCGGAGACAATGGAGAGTTCGTATTCAACGCCCAGTTTTTTTAAAACATCGGCAGCTTCCTGCATAATTGGAAGATCCGATTTACTACCCATGATGATTCCTACTTCTATCGTTTTCATATCAGCTGATTACACGTATGGTTTGTTGAACTTTTTTGGCAATGATTTTAGCTTCTTCTAAAGTGTCTGCCGTAACAGTGACATGTCCCATTTTTCGAAATGGCTTTGTTATTTTTTTTCCGTACAAATGCGGATGTACATTTCCGAGTGATAATGCTTTGTTCAGATTTTCATAGTGAACAGGTCCGGTAAATCCTTTTTCGCCGAGCAAATTAATCATCACCGATGGTTGTATCAGTTTTGTATTTCCTAATGGAAGATTTAATATAGCTCGAAGATGTTGCTCATACTGAGAAGTGGTATTCGCTTCAATGGTATGATGTCCGCTGTTATGTGGACGTGGTGCAATTTCGTTTACAAATAATTTACCGTCTGCTGTGAGAAACATTTCAACTGCAAGCAAACCGATCATGTTTAATTTTTCAATCACGCTGACTGCAATTGATTTTGCTTTCTCAGCAATTGAATCGGAGATATCGGCAGGAGCGAAGAGGAATTCGACCAGATTAGCTTCCGGATTAAATTCCATCTCCACAACATCGAAGGTTTTGCATTCTCCTTTCGGCGATCGTGCAACGATGACGGCTAATTCTTTTGCAAATGGAATTACATCTTCAACAATAGATGGAGCGTCAAATGCTTTTTCTTTTAAATCTATTTCAGAATTTATTTTCACGACACCTTTTCCGTCATAACCACCCGTTCGCGATTTCAGAATGAATGGAAACTGCTTTCGTTTGATGTCACTTTTGTTTTGAACCACTTCGTAAGGTGCAGTTGGAATTGAATGGCTGGAATAAAAATCTTTTTGTTTCGCTTTATCCTGCACCAATCGAATGACAGCCGGTTGAGGATAAACGATGACTCCTTCCAATTCCAGTTTTTCCAATGCATCAACATTGACGTGTTCAATTTCAATGGTCAGCAAATCACAATTTTTTCCAAAGGCATAGACGGTATCAAAATCGTTAAAGTCGCCTTTCACAAATTCCTTTGCCAGAAACCGGCAAGGTGCATCAGCATCAGGATCCAGAACCTTGATGTTCAAATCAAAATCCGCTGCTTTTTGAAGCAACATGCGGCCTAATTGTCCGCCACCCAGAATTCCAATGTGCAGTTCTGTAATTACTCCATTCATAGTGGACGCAAATTAGGAAAAAAGGAGCAGGATGCTATTGCCTGAACGCCGCTATTTAAGTGAAACAATTAAGAACGAGTGACATACCTTGATTCTGATCACCATTATTTTTTTCCTGAATTATGCCCTATCCTAGCGCCAAAATTTTACTTTTGCCACTTGCCAGCCGGTCAATGAAAAGTATCACTGTAAAAGACAAAAACTTCGTACTTTCCATTTCTTCTGAAACGATTCAAAAACGGATCGACGAACTGGCAGCGCAGATTGAAAAGGAACTGAATGGTGAGGTTCCCATTTTTGTTGGCGTATTAAACGGATCCTTTCTGTTTGTAGCCGATTTATTTAAACGGATGAAAAAAGAAGCGGAAGTGACCTTCATCCGCGTTTCCAGCTATTCAGGAACATCGTCAACCGGTGTGGTGAAAAGTGTGGTTGGAATAAATCAGTCGTTGGAAGGAAGAACAGTGATCATTGTGGAAGATATCGTAGATACCGGTGACACCGCTGTTTATTTAATTGATGAAATAAAAAAAATGAATCCCGCAAAGCTGATGTTTGCCAGTCTTTTATTAAAACCAAAAGCATTGCGACAGAATATCCAGTTGGATTATGTAGGTTTTGAAGTGCCGAATGATTTCCTTGTCGGTTACGGATTAGATTACGATGGTCTGGGAAGAAATTTAAACGATATTTATAAATTGGCTGAATAAAAATCAGTCAGTAATTGGGTCACATCAACACTGAGATTATGCTGAACATAGTTCTTTTTGGTCCACCGGGAGCGGGAAAGGGTACGCAGTCTGAAAAGCTTATTGAAGCATTTCAACTCATTCACCTTTCGACCGGCGATATACTACGCAAGGAAGTTGCCGAGCAAACAGCATTGGGTGTCGAAGCAAAAAAACTGATGGATCAAGGTTTACTTGTACCGGATGAAGTAGTCATCGGTATGATTGAATCGCACATCGATGCAAACCCAAATACAAATGGATTTATTTTCGATGGCTTTCCCCGAACAACCACTCAGGCAGAAGCATTAGATAATATGTTGGCAAAAAAGAAATCATCTATCAAAATGATGCTGGCATTAGAAGTAGAAGACGAAGAATTAATTCATCGTTTATTATTACGAGGAAAAGATTCAGGCCGGCCTGACGATCAGAATGAAGAAGTCATTTCGCGCCGTATCAGAGAGTACAATAAAAAGACCGCACCGTTAAAAGAATATTACACCAAGCAAGGCAAGTTTCACAGTATAACAGGAATTGGCACCATTGACGAGATTTTTTCAAATTTGAGACGCGTCATAGAGGTCGAGTAAAAGAACAAACATGCAATCGAATTTTGTTGATTATGTAAAAATCTGCTGTAAAAGCGGAGACGGGGGAGCAGGTTCTGTTCATTTTCACCGCGATAAAAATACTGCGAAAGGCGGACCCGATGGAGGAGATGGCGCAAGAGGCGGACATATAATTTTACGAGGCAACAAACAACTCTGGACACTGCTGCATTTAAAATATCGCAAGCATGTTATTGCTGAGCCGGGTGGAAATGGTTCCAGTACTTTGAAAACAGGAGCAGAAGGAAAGGATGAAATTCTGGATGTTCCGATTGGGACTGTTGCAAAAAATGCAGAGACAGATGAAATCTTATTTGAAATAACAGAAGACGGACAGGAATATATTATTGCTCCGGGTGGAAGAGGTGGAAAAGGAAATCATTATTTCAAGACAGCAACACTTCAGACACCACGCTTTGCACAACCCGGAGAACCCGGAGTTGAAGAGTGGAAAGTTCTCGAATTAAAATTACTTGCAGATGTTGGTCTGGTTGGATTTCCGAATGCCGGAAAGTCAACCTTGCTTTCAGTTGTCAGTGCAGCGAAGCCACAGATTGCCGATTATCCTTTTACAACATTGGTTCCGAATTTAGGAATCGTTGGATATCGTGATGGTCGTTCATTCGTCATGGCTGATATTCCGGGAATTATCGAAGGCGCACATTTGGGAAAAGGAATTGGTTTGCGATTCCTGCGTCACATAGAGAGGAATTCTATTTTGCTTTACATGATTGCATGCGACAGTAAAGACATCAAAAAGGAATTCGATATTTTGCATAATGAGTTGAAACAATTTAATCCGGAGTTACTTGATAAAGCGGCCGTCTTAGCCATCACAAAAGCCGATATGCTCGATGACGATTTGATTGAGGAAATGAAAAAAGAAATTCCAAAACATTTGCCTTCTATTTTCATTTCATCAATAACCGGAAAAGGAATTGAACAATTGAAAGATCTTCTTTGGAAAGAACTCAATAAATAAAAACATATGATTGAATATTTCAATCAAGTAGATACCTGGTTATTTCTGGCGTTGAATCATTTTCACACCACATTTCTTGATCAGGTATTTTTTATAATCAGTGATAAATGGATTTGGATTCCATTTTATGCTCTGCTGCTTTTCGGTGTTTATAAAAAAGAAAAGAAAAATCTGCTTCTAATCTTGATTTGTATAGCAGCGATGATTGCATTATCAGATCAGTTAGCATCATCGTTAATAAAACCATTGGTACACAGACTCCGTCCATGTCACGAGCCCGGACTGGAAGGAATCGTACATATTGTGAATGGCTATTGTGGCGGGACTTACGGATTTGTTTCCTCCCATGCGGCAAATGTTTTTGCACTGGCTTTGTTTTTATCCGGCATTTTCAGGAATAGAAAAATCTCGGCGATGTTGTTTTTATGGGCAGCAGTGGTTTCTGTCAGTCGTGTTTACCTTGGAGTTCATTATCCGGGTGATGTTGCAGGTGGTGCTTTGGTCGGAGTTATTTCAGCTTTGATTATTCAAATGATTTACAAAAAATTTAAAAGAGAATCAGTTAAGGTAGTTTCAAATTAACTGTTCACTCAGAAAATATACTCAATGAAAAAAATCAGTTTAGTTGTCCTTTCACTATTCTTTTTCGCGAACATAAGTTTTGCGCAAAAAAGCAAATCGCTGCCACAGCCGAAGTTAGTTGTAGGAATTGTCGTCGATCAAATGCGATACGATTATTTATGGAAATACTGGACAAAATATTCTGACGGCGGATTTAAACGCTTAGTCAATGAAGGATTCAATTTTAAAAACGCCAATTTCAATTACGTACCAACGTACACAGCGCCAGGTCATGCATGTATTTATACAGGAACAACACCATCCTACAACGGCATAATCAGCAATGAATGGTACGATCGTGAGACTAGAAAAGGAATTTACTGTGTGAGTGATTCGACCGTTAAGTCTGTAGGAACTACATCGATTTCCGGAAAAATGTCGCCGGTTAATTTACTGACTTCAACGATGACGGATGAATTACGACTGGCATCGAACATGAGTTCAAAAGTGATAGGAGTGGCATTGAAAGACAGAGGAGCGATCTTGCCGGCCGGGCGAACAGCAAATGCAGCATACTGGCATGATCCATATACTGATAATTGGGTAACGAGTTCATTCTATTTGAAAGAATTACCGTCATGGGTAAATGAATTCAACAGTTTGAAAATGGCAGCAGCGCTTGTTTCAAAACCATGGACGACACTATTGCCAATAGAAACATATACAGAAAGTACGGCAGATGATAATGCATACGAGACATTATTTAAGGGTGAAGTAAAGCCTGTTTTCCCTCATGATTTACCGGCGATTAAGGCTCTGGATAGTGAGTTAATTCGCAAGACACCCTTTGGAAATACGTTTACAAAAGAATTTGCTGTTGCTGCTATCAAAGGAGAAAAGTTAGGTAAAGGTGAAGCAACAGATTTCATCGCCATCAGTTTTTCGTCTACAGATTATGTCGGACACGGATTTGGAATCAATGCAATTGAAACGGAAGACACGTATTTGCGATTGGATAAAGATCTGTCTGAGCTGTTTCAGTTTTTAGATCAATGGACAGGAAATGACTACGTGTTGTTTTTAACAGCTGATCATGGTGCTGTTCATAATCCTGAGTATGCAAAGGATCAAGGATTAGAAGCAGGTGGATTTGAGCAATCGGTCGTAACTGATTCACTGAAAAAATATTTAGCCCAAACTTTTGGTTCAGCTAATATACTTTTGAATGCAAGTGCATCCTCGATTTATTTGAACCGCGAGTATATTGACAGTGCTAATTTGAATCTATCACTCATTCAGCAGAAATGCGTCGATTTTGTTTTACGTTTCAAAGGAGTTTCAGCAGCGCTTACAGCAACTGAACTTTCGAAGGGTTTGGTTAGAACAGGAGTTTATCGTTTCATGCAGAATGGATTTAATCAAAAGCGGTCGCCTGATGTGATGATACAATTAAATCCGGGTTGGATTGACTGGTATTCAAAAACCGGAACTACTCATGGAGCAGCTTATAGTTACGACACGCATGTTCCTGTTATATTTTTTGGCAAAAGAATTCCTGTTGGAAACACAGCAGAACCGGTATTTGTTACCGATATAGCACCGACTATTTGCACCTATTTGAACATTGAATTCCCGAATGGAAACAGTGGACGTCCGCTCAATGATTTGTTGAAATAGGAGATATTTTTTTTCAGGCAAAATAGATTGTTGAACATTGTTTTTTTACATTGATCTTCAATCAGAAAATAGCTGATCAGTTTTTATGTCTGTATTAACACGAACTGTAGTTGTACTTTCCTTAGTCAGTTTGCTGACCGATATCAGCAGTGAAATGTTGTATCCGATCATGCCTTTGTACTTAAGTCAGATCGGTTTTTCAGTCTTATGGATTGGCATACTGGAAGGACTAGCCCAGTTTCTCATTGGATTGTCAAACGGATATTTTGCAGAGTGGTCAGACATAAAAGGAAAGCGAATGCCCTTTGTCAAATCAGGTTATTTGCTGAGTACCATTTCCAAGCCATTGATGGTTGTCTCGACCTTTCTTCCCTGGGTGTTTTTCATGCGATTATCTGAACGTCTTGGAAAAGGTGTACGGACAGGAGCAAGAGATGCATTATTGTCAGATGAATCGGAGAAAGGGAATGAAGGAAGGGTATTCGGATTTCACAGAGCGATGGATACACTTGGTGCAGCCATCGGTCCAATCATAGCATTGGTTTATTTAAATGCTCATCCCGGTAATTACAAACCACTTTTTTTATATTCATTTATTCCCGGAATTATTGCCGTTTCTTTTTTGTTTTTAATACGAGAGAAGAAAAAAGAAATAAAGAATTCTCCACGCGAATTTCATTTTTTTTCATTCCTCAGATATTGGAAAAAATCATCCCGTGATTATAAGAAAATAGTAACAGGACTTTTAATTTTCAGCATATTTAACAGTGCGGATATTTTTCTTTTTTTGAAAGCAAAAGGAGCAGGAATTAGCGAAGTAAAAATCATTTCCGCCTATATTCTTTACAATCTGACATTTGCAGCGATAGCATTTCCTGCCGGAAAAATGGCAGATAAAATTGGAATGAAAATCACGATGATTGCCGGATTGTTAATTTATACATGTACATATGCCGGATTTGCAATCGTTGAAAGCGCCGGTTTGTTGTTTATTCTTTTTGCAGGGTACGGAATATATGCAGCATTAACAGAAGGTATTTCAAAAGCATGGATTTGTCAGCATTGTCTTGCAGAAGATCGGGGAGTTGCACAGGGATTTTTGAAGAGTACAACCAGCATTGCGTCGTTGATATCAGGACTACTTGCAGGGTTGATTTGGACGTATATTTCTCCTGCGGCTGCTCTCTTGACAGCGGCCATTGGAGCGTTGTCTGCAATCGTATTCTGGATGGTTTTTTATAAGCATTCTACAGAGTAGAAATACGGTCACACCATGAGTCAGTATGTTGGCATAAAAGAGGTAGGATTTATGATATTTTTAATTAGTTTTACAAGGTAAACTCGTTTGAGGCAAGACCTCAATAATTTTCTTTCGAAATGAATAAAAAAACGACTTCTCTTTTAAACTTCACAATAGCTTGTTTTTTGTGTCTTATTTTGTTTATTCCAAGACAATCGAAAGCAAGTCATGCAATGGGAGCGGATATAACGTACACCTGCTTAGGAAATAACCAATATGAAGTTACTTTTTCTTTTTACCGCGATTGTTTCGGGATTTTACCTTCGAACCAAATGCAATTAAATATTACCAGTACATGTTTTCCTAATCAGCCTTCTGTTTTCTTGAACCTTGTTGCCGGATGGCCGGTAGAAATTAGTCCTGCCTGTTCGACAGTAACTACAACTTGTAATGGTGGTTCTTATACAGGAATACAGGAATGGAAATACACCGGTATCATTACACTTCCCGGACCTTGTGCTGACTGGATCATTTCACATACAGAGTCTGCACGTAATGCGGCAATCAATACGATTAGTAATCCGGGAGGAAATAACCTTCACGTTTTTTCTATGATTAATAACACGAATGGTATTTGCAATAATTCACCAACCTTTAGTAATCGTCCGGTTCCATTTACCTGTGTCGATCAAACCTTTACTTTCAATCACGGTGCGGTAGATGTAGATGGAGATTCACTCGTATACCAATTGATTAATCCTCTTGCGGGTCCGGGACAACCGGTTACTTATCTTGGTGGTTTTACTTTTGGCCAACCTGTCATTTCCTCACCACCGGTTTTATTTAATGGTACAACCGGAGATATTCGAATGACACCAACGCAGGCGAATGTGACAGTTTTTGCAGTACTCGTAAGTGAATACAGGAACGGAGTATTGATCGGACAAGTTGAACGAGATATTCAGTTGACAGTAGAAGCTTGCCAGAATATGGTTCCACTACTTTTTGGAATAAACGGAACGCCGAGTTATAGTACGACTATTTGTGCAGAAACTCCTTTGTGTTTCAACATAGCATCACGTGATACCAATGTAAATGATACAACATCGATCACATGGAATGGAGCAATCATCGGTGCAACTTTTACCACTTCAGGAGATTACCGTAATGCCGCTGTTTTTTGCTGGACTCCAACTTTTTCAGATGTAAGTACAACACCTCATTGTTTTACAGCAACTGTCAGAGATAATAATTGTCCCTACAGAGCATCTCAAATCTTTACGTATTGTATTACCGTGAAAGGTGTACGTGCCAATGCCGGTCCGGATCAGGTGATCGCTTGTAATGCTATTACTGATTTAATTGGTTCCGCAACATTAGGAAATGGTACGTATACTTATACCTGGAATCCGAATGGAGTCAACGATGATACGCTTCGCAATGTCGGAGTAGGAACCTATACATTAACAGTTACTTCAGTGGGTTGTACCCATACGGATACAGTTCGTGTATGGCCGGGAGTCGGGGGGTCTGTTGCTGCATTTACATCATCGTCGACTTGCCAAAACAGAGATGTTCAATTCACCGATCAATCAAATCCGATAGGCACTACTATTACTTCCTGGAGTTGGAATTTTGGAGATGGAAATACGAGTAACCTTCAAAGTCCTTCTCATACGTATGGTGGCAATGGAACATACAATGTGGTATTAATCATTGCAACTGCTTCCGGATGTACAGATACTTTGCGTCAACAAGTAGTCGTCAATCAAAACATTCCAACAGCGGCATTTTCATCAGTCAATGTTTGTCAGGGAACAGCTGTTAATTTTCTGGATCAATCTTCCGGAATAGGAATTTCCTCATGGGCCTGGAATTTTAATGACCCTGCAAGTGGATCAAACACTAGCTCTGCTCAGCATCCATCTCATTTATTTTCTCAACCGGGTAACTTTTCTATTAATCTTGTCGTGACGAATACGTCCGGATGCACAGATCAGATAGCACAAAATGTAACGGTATATCCAAATCCTGTTGTAGCTGTAAGTGGTGCACAGATTTGTGAAGGTGAGCAAACAACTTTAACAGCTCCTGCCGGTTATCCTACTTATGTATGGAGCAATGGAGGCGGAACATCAATGATTACTATTTCTCCATTAGTAACAACTTCATATACGGTAACAGTTACGGATGCGAATACTTGCACAGGTTCGACTTCTGCTTCTGTTACGGTTAATGCCATTCCAATTGCACAAGCGGGAAATACACAAGCCATCTGTGAAGGTAATCCTGCGACCTTAACCGGTACTGGAGGAAATACATATGTTTGGAATCCGGGAAATCTGGTAGGTCAGAATGTAATCGTTTCTCCTGTTAATTCGACTACATATACCGTAACAGCAACCAGTGCTGCCGGATGTAGTGCATCAGCCTCTGTTCTGATTAACGTAAATCCATTGCCACAGGTCAATGCCTGCGATGATGTCCAAATTTGTAAAGGCTCTGCAGCCACATTGTCTGTTATGAGTGGAGTTGGAAACTATAATTGGACACCGGGTAATTTTAATACATCTTCTATTGTTGTGAGTCCGGTCGCCACTACAACTTATATTTTAAATATCAGTGATGCAATCGGATGTTCTGGAATTGACTCAGTAAAAGTAGTTGTCAATCCGATTCCTGTCGCTTCCTTTAATCAATCCGGTCCTGTTTGTTTATCCAATGCAATTAACTTTACTGATCAAACTACTATTGCATCAGGAATTGTGAATCAATGGGATTGGCAATTTGGAGATGGTCAGACATCCTCACTGCGAAATCCTGAAAATATATATGGTCTTGATGGAAATTATTCTGTCAAATTAATTGTTCGTTCAAATGCCGGTTGCATTGACTCCATTTCTTCAATGGTAACTGTGAATCCAATTCCGGTTGCAAATGCCGGACTGCCTCAGCAAATTTGTCCGGGCGATGTTGCAACATTAAATGGATCAGGAGGAAACATTTTTTCGTGGTCACCGGGAGGATTTAATACTGCGAATGTTCAGGTTAGTCCTGCTATTACAACAAACTATTTGTTGACCGTAACGGATGCCAATGGTTGTCAGAATTCAAATCAAGTAACGGTTACAGTAAATCCGGGCGTTATTGCAAATGCTGGATCCAACGTGTCGGTGTGTTCCGGAGAAGGAGTGAGTTTATTGGCAAGTGGTGGAACCATATATCAATGGTCACCAGGAAATATAAACACCGCTTCATATAATTTTATCCCTGTGAATTCGGGAACTTATAGCGTATTAGTTACGAATGCTTTTGGTTGTACGGGAACTGCTGCCGTTGATGTTACCGTGAATCCAATTCCGGTTGCAGCTTTTAATGGTAATCAATCTGTCTGTGTCGGAAACCCTGTAAATTTGTTTGATATTTCTTCTGTTTCTACCGGAACAATTTCATCGTGGGATTGGAATTTTGGAAACAACGTTTCTTCTGTGCAAGCTAATCCAACTGTGAATTTCACTAGTGCGGGAGAGTATCAAATATCCTTAACTATTACAAGCGATCAGGGATGTCGATCATCCGTGAATTTAAATCAAACCATTTGGGCAAACCCGGTTGCAATGTTCATCAATACGAGTGTCTGCGATGGTGTACCGGTTAATTTTGCTAACACATCTACAATTTCAGATGGCTCTCCACTAAGTTCAACGTGGACATTGGGCGATGGCTTTTCTACAAACTCACCAGCCTTTGATCACCAGTTTGCCGGAGCCGGTCAATACCTTGCAAGTCTTGTTGTCACCTCTGTAAACGGGTGTGTAGATTCCACCCTCAGACAATTATCTGTTTTCCCTTTGCCGGATGCCGCCTTCACTGTTAATCCGGTCTGCGAAGGACAACCGGCATCATTTCAAGATGCCTCTGCAGTTGCAACAGGAGTGATAGCCGGCTGGAGTTGGAACTTTGGAGATGGAAGTACAGGCACACTTCAAAACCCTTCTCATACTTATAGTACATCTGGCGATTATCAGATTGACTTGTTCGTTACAACCGATCATGGATGCACTGATATTGTTCCATCTATGATACGAGTGATCCCTAGACCATTGGTTGACTTTTCAACTGAAGATGTTTGTTTTGGATTTCCGGTTTCATTTGGAAATATGTCATCACCTGTGACAGGAAGTATTGATCAGTATCACTGGACTTTTGGAGATGGTGGACAAAGCGATGATTCCGACCCTTCTTACATTTATACTCAATCCGGATGGTTTCCTGTTAGTTTAATGGCAGTGTCTGATAGCGGCTGTATCACTACTGTTACTCGTCCGAATGCTGTCCATATTTTTGCAGCACCGGTTGCTGACTTTACCGACAATGCAGGTCTAGCAAGTGATATTTATCCTGTAGTTAATTTTTATAATCAGACTGCTTCTCCGGGAATGTCTTATTGGAGTTTTGGAGATAGTACATTCTCAAGTAATTTCTCTCCTGTTCATCAATATGCACAAATTGGACTTTATGAAGTTCAGTTAGTAACCATCGACTTAAACGGTTGTGTTGATACAACTCTGCGGACGATAGAAGTAAGACCAACAAGTACTATCTACATCCCGAATGCATTTACTCCAAATGGGGATCTCAAGAATGATTTTTTCCAGGTTTATAGTTCTAACATGAAACAGATGGCTGTTCAGGTTTACGATCGATGGGGATTGAAAATCATTGAATGGGACAATCCGTCCGGCGGATGGGATGGAAAGATAAACGGAAGTCCTGCGCAAGCTGATGTATATGTCTATCGTGTCGTTACTGTTGATGCATTGGATAAGCGTGAAGTCAGATTAGGTCATGTAACGCTCGTAAGGTAAATTAGCCCGAAGAGTGATTCTTTTGCTATTATATTTTTCTTGAGTTTTTAAAAGAGTAGGTTGCCTTGTAACATTTTGCTGAGGCTTTGCCTTTGATTATCATCTTTTCATCTATGAAAACAATTAACTTTTTTATGTTCATAACTTTGGTTAAAACTCGAAAATCATTTTCAATAGTGCCGTATTAAAGGACATGAAGTTTTGTAATATAGTATTGCAAAACCTGCTATCATTTAACCTCTAAACCTTATATGGCTGAATTGAAAAATAAACACGATATGGTCATCGATATCGTGAATCAGGTCGCATCTATTGCGGCTAAGTTGGGTATTGTACATATCAATACGGAAGATAGTGTACTGGATGGGAGACATATCACCATTCGAGGGAAGGAACTCTTGTATTTCGGTAGTTGCGGTTATTTAGGTCTCGAGCATGATCCCCGGTTAAAGGCAGGAGCGATTGAGGCAGTAAATAAATACGGGACACAGTTTTCATCTTCACGTGCTTATGTCTCGTCCAGTTATTATGAGCAAGCAGAAGATTTGTTAAGCAAAATGTTTTTCAACAAAAAAGTATTGCTGTTGCAATCTTTGACGGTTGGTCATATGTCTAACATCCCTATCCTGGTAGGGAATGACGATGCAGTCATCATGGATTCACAAGTTCACGATAGCGTACAAACTGCCGTTCAGTTTCTTAAGAACAGAGATATTCACGTTGAAATCGTGAGACATAATCGCATTGATATGTTGGAAAGCAGAATCAAAGCATTAAAAGATGAGTACAACAAAATCTGGTATATGGCCGATGGCGTGTATTCAATGCAAGGTGATTTTGCTCCGGTGAAAGATTTATATCGATTAGCAGATCAGTATGAGCAATTGCATTTATACATCGATGATATTCATGGAATGAGTTGGGCCGGGCCTAATGGTACAGGGTATGTGACGAGTTTGGCAGAGTATCATCCAAGATTATATCTGTCAACAGGCTTAACCAAGGCTTTTGGAACTGCTGGTGGATTACTGGTTTATCCGGAAGACAAAGAGTTTCAATTAGTCAAGAACACCTCAAAAGCATTTATCTTCTCGATTCAGATGCCTCCAATGATTTTAGGCTCAACCATTGAATCAGCAAAAATCCATTTAAGCCCTGAGATCTATGATATGCAAAAAGATTTGCATGATAAGATGGTTTTCTTCAATGAAACGGCCAGAAAGTTAGGATTGCCTCTCATCAATGAAACTGTTTCACCGATTGGATTTATAGGTGTAGGAAAACCGGATGTAGGTTATAATATGGTAAGACGGATGATGAACATGGGTTATTATTTTAATCTGAGTGTCTTTCCAAGTGTTTCCTATAATAATACAGGTTTGCGGATTCCTGTAAACAGATTGCATACCTACGAGGATATTAAAAGCCTGCTAAATGAGATAGCAATTCAATTGCCTATGGCATTAGAAGATTCTCAATCAAGTATGGAAGAAATACGTAAGCACTTCAAATTAGTAGCTTGATTTTTAGTTACTTTAAACAAGCTATCTCAACTTGTACTCATAAAAAAAGGCTGCAAATTGCAGCCTTTTTTTATGAGTTATAAATAAAAAACGCTCTATGGTTGTTCGCATAAAGTCCAGAAATTATTCAGGATGGAAACAGCGGCAACAAAATTTTCGAATGAAATAGGTTTGATAATATAACCTGCAACATTGTAATTATATGCTTCAAACCGGTCTCTGTCATCATTACTGGTGGTCATGACAAAAACACTGATGTTGTGTAAGTCCTTGTCAGCTCTTAATTCTTTTAGAAACTCCAAACCATTCATTTTAGGCATGTTGATATCCAACATGATGATACGTGGAAGCGGAGTGATTTTTTCAACGCCATTCGTGCCACGAAGCTTGTCAAGTGCTTCAACACCATTGTGGGTGATATATAATGGATTTGAAATGTTGCTTTTTTTAAATGCTCGTTGAACATTCATACAATCTACCTCATCGTCATCTACGAGGAGAATATTAACTAATTTTTCCATAACGTTGTTTCGATTCGTTAAAAGTAAGGAGTGTCAAAATTAATAATTTATGATAAACTTCAATTTTTTAATCAGTTCTTTTGCAAAAGGATTCCAATTCGTAATAATATCGTTTAAAATTGCCCTATTTCTTACATTCGGGTATCCAAATTAGTTGGAACATCGTATTTATGTGAGGCTTAAACTTGTATTAACTGATGAGAAATCTATTTTCTATCCTTTTCAGAAGGAAATTTTACGAATCAATATCGCCGGATGATTTGATGTCTAGGCAGCGTTTTACGTTGTTCCGGATCTTTTCCTACACGGCATTTTTGGCGAGTCTACTGACCTCTTTCCAAATCTATGAAACATTTGAAAAGGCAACCTTTATATCGATAATGTTATTTGTGTTATCCTTTGCATTGGTGTTAAATTTCTTCTTCGTCAATAAACAGGAAAAGCTAAAGAAATCATATTCTTTATCATTAATTGTAGCTTTCCTTGTCGTTCACATTCAAGCATACAATGCAGGTGGTGTCTTAAATACAGGCACTATATATATGGCTTTACTGATTTTAACTGCTTTCATGTTATTGGGAGCACGGGCAGGGAAATGGTTTACCGGTGCTGCCATTTTAAATATCGGCTACTTCTATTATTTGACCGAATATACGTCATACATTAATTATGACCTATTTCAGAACAAGCCGGAACTCATTCATCAGGATGCACTGACAACGTTTATTTTAGGGTTGTTTCTACTAGCTGCTCAGTCTAATTATCTGAATAGCAGTAAAAATGTAATTATCGAAAGGATTACACAACAAAAGGATGAGTTGGCAATGAGTAACTTTCGTTTAACAGAATATGCGGGATCTCTTGAAAAAACAAACAGGGAACTGGATAAATTTGCTTCAATTGTTTCGCATGATTTGAAAGCTCCGTTAAGAGCCATAGGAAATCTGACAGGATGGATTGAAGAAGATGCCGGTGATTTATTGACAGGTGATATCAAGGCCAATTTCGAAATGATCAAACAACGTGTAAAGCGTATGGATGAATTGATTGAAGCCATTCTCGCTTATTCAAAAGCTGACAGGGTTCAAACGGACGAAGAGATGGTTGATGTGGATAAATTAGTAAAGGACTCTGTTGACTTTATTAGCCTTCCTGAACATGTGAAAGTGAACATCAGGACTAAGCTGCCGGTTGTTAGCAGTGATCGTACACGACTTTCTCAGGTCTTCAGCAATTTGATTGATAATGCGATCAAGTATAACGATAAGCAAGAAAAAGTAGTTGATATAACAGCTATTGAACAAATGGATGGATGGATATTCTCAGTCAAGGACAATGGTCCGGGAATAGAGGAACTTTACCACGAAAAGATTTTTATTATTTTTCAAACATTGAGTAGAAGAGACGAAGTAGAGAGCACCGGAGTCGGTTTAGCCATCGTAAAAAAATTAATTGAAGACCAAGGCGGTAAGATTTGGGTCGAATCGTCCCTTGGATCAGGCTCTGATTTCAAGTTTTTCTGGCCAAAAGTCAAAAAACAGAAAGATCCTGTACTTATTGCCGCTACAATGATTGTGTAAGAATCACATGACCTTTACCAAACACTTGGCGGCTGGTGTAGTAAAATTGCATAGTAACATTTATACACGCTATGCAAAAATTAAACATGAACAAACAGTCTACGGTTAACATGCCAAAGCTGGAAGTTGTTGAATCTAAAACTAACCGTATCCAGGTGGAGTTTGAAATCGAAAGACATATCAAACAGATTCGCAGTCTGATCGGCAAACTGCATCCTGTTGAACGTCAAAAATACTTTGATGGATTTTTAACGCATTTGATCACGCCACGATCGACTCCTCAAACAGGATCTTTTCAGTCTACAAATTCAAATCAATTCAATGTTGATTTAAGTAGTCTGTCTGATGACGAGCTCGGAATGATTCGAGAGCTAGCCGTTAAGATGGATGAAATGTATCGTGAAATCGGCGATGTCAACTAAAAGCAGGAGCGGTTCGATTTAAATACGGTAATTCGTTTCAGGGCTTGGCTTCAATCACCCTTCCAATCGGATACATTCGAAACGTTTCTTTCTCAAAATACTTAGACCGGCGGTAGATGAAATACAACCTTGTAAATTCATCACTGTCGGTCTTGTTTTTTTTGAACTCTTCAAATTCTTTTTTCAGACCATTATTCTCATTCAGAATTTCTTCGGCCAGATCTTCAAAAACATAAGAAGAAAACCATTCTTTTTGTTGTAGGACGGCATCAAAAAATCCCCAGCAGAAATAGCTATCTACCGCTTTCGGCTCTAAAACCTCCAGTAAAAAGCGGAGGTTGCTTCCGTTTACCCTAATTACAAAATCGCCTTGATAGAATTTTTTTTGCCGTTGGATTGTTTCTGTCTGTACATCATCGTGTAAATAATGTCCTTCATAAGGCTCGGAAACGGTTTTGTACGAATTAATAAAATAATCGGATGTAGGGAGGATCGTATCAGATTCCAGCTGATACATGCTGATGCGATTTTTTTTAAGTCGCGCAATAACTGCCTGCCATGCTTGTGGTACAATATAATAGGCTGGAATACGAATAGAATCTGTTGCTATGTAATGGTCATAAAGAAGTATCTTTTTTTCGAATGGTTTACTGCGATCATAAAAAAGTCGCTGTGTTTCTGTCACAGGACTTAGTTTGTATCCGGCTTTAAATCCTTTGAAATTTAATGCTTCAACACGAGTAGTATCTAACCGGTAATTGATCGGATAGTAGGTAAGTTTTGCATCCGTAACAGTTGCTTCAATTCGTGCTGCTTTGATTTCATGTTTTCGATCAGCAGAAGTAGTAGCAAGAACAGTTAATAAATGAAGCGTTGATTGTACACGATTCGGAAATGGTTTTAGCATATGTGTTTCCGAGATAAAAGAAAAACAATTAAACAAGGACTGGTAGCCGGATGAAAATCTGGGTGTCTCCAGAAAAGCCGTAATTCCACTATCGGGAATTTCTGATTCATGATAGGTGTTTACATACGGTGTCGCTTCGTCTTTCAATTTTTTCATTGCAGAAAAGAGAGAAGGAGTAAAGGTGTTTTTCATGTACGCGCCCATTGCAGGATTCATTTTATTGTGCTGAGATGAAATCAACGTCATCGTATATTGATAATCTGCTCCGTCGCTTACATGCGTATCGATGAAAACATCAGGATCCCATGTACGGAGTAATTCAATCAGGGACTCAGTATTTAAGGCATCCATTTTTATAAAATCACGATTCAGATCCAGGTTCTTTGCATTGCCTCTGAATCCGTATTCTTCCGGGCCGTCCTGATTAGCTCTGCTGCAACATCCTCTTTGCAAGGCGCCATCAATGTTATAAACCGGCACAATGCATATCACTAGTTTTTTTAGCAAAGCATTCATTGCAGGATTTATCAACATCATTTCTGCAAACGCAAGGGAGGCATCCATGCCATCCGGTTCGCCGGGGTGAATTCCATTGTTGATGAACAGAATTAATTGATCTTTTTTCAATTGGTCAGGATCAAAAATTCCGGTTCCGGAAATGACAAATAAATGGAGCGGTAAGCCACAATCTGTCTTCCCTGTAGTAATTAGCTTAGTTGTTCCCGGAAATGTTTCCCCTAAGTCCCGATACGATTGAATCAATTCATCGTAGCTTTTTGAACGATTTCCGTTACCAGCGAAAGAATAAAAAGCGATAAAAACTATAAAGATTGTTAAGACCAGACGATTCATCCTGCAATATAACAGTACAATTTCTATCTTTCGCAAATAAGCCTCTCCTATGAAAATGAAACTTATCCTGCTATTTTTCTTTACCGTATTCTTTGCACAAGGTCAAGAATTAAAAGATTCACTTCCACGTGATCCAAACACCATTACCGGACAGTTGCCGAATGGGATGAAATACTATATCCGTAAAAACAGTAAACCTGAAAAAAGAGCTGAGCTACGGTTGGCTGTTAATGCCGGTTCTACCTCTGAAAATGACGATCAGCAAGGCCTGGCGCATTTTACAGAGCATATGGCTTTTAACGGTACTGAAAACTTCAAGAAAAGTGAATTGGTTGATTATCTTGAAAGTGTTGGAACAAAATTTGGTCCTCACCTGAATGCATATACCAGTTTTGATGAGACTGTTTATATGTTACAGATCCCAACTGACAAAGAGGAGATTCTTGACAAAGGATTGACCATTCTGGAAAATTGGTCTCACCGATTATTATTTGATTCAGTTGAGGTTCAAAAAGAACGTGGTGTAGTGGTTGAAGAATGGAGATTAGGTCAGGGTGCAGAAGAAAGAATGCGTCGAATATATTGGCCGGTTTTATTTAATGATGCACGTTACGGTGTGCGTCTTCCAATTGGGAAAAAAGAAATCATTGAAAATGCGTCATTGAAAACAATCAAGGATTTTTATAACGATTGGTATCGTCCAGAATTAATGGCAGTGATAGCTGTTGGTGATTTCGATCCGATTGAAATGGAGAAGAAGATAAAGGAGGTTTTCTCTTCCGTCCCGGCTAAAAAGACTAAACGTCCTGTCATTGCTTATCAGGTTCCTGATAATGCCGGTTTGCTGATTTCTACTGTTAAAGACAAGGAAGCACGATTAGGCAGGGTTCAGTTAATTTACAAACAACCGTTTGAAAAACAATCTACAGTTGCAGATTATCGTCGTTCACTCGCACATGAGTTATTCACTTCTATGTTGAACTCCCGGTTAAATGAGTTGGTTCGTCAACCGCAACCTCCATTCATCTTTGCCGGCACCAGTTTCGGAAAGTTAGTTCGTAACCGGTATATCTATTCTTGTGTTGCCGGTGCAAAGGAAGATGCAATTGATACTGCTTTGGCAAAATTAATTCAGGAGAATGAACGTGTAAGAAGATTTGGTTTTACAGAGTCTGAATTTAACAGAGCAAAAGATGAATTAGTTCGTGGCTACGAACAAAGTTTTAATGAAAAAGACAAAACAGAATCTCGTGATTTTGCTCGTGAATACGTAAGTAATTTTTTATCTGCTGAGCCTATGCCGGGTATTGATTATGAATATGGATTGGCAAAGAAATTTATTAAAGGTATTACATTAGTAGAAGTAAATGCCTTTGCAAAACAATGGATTACGAGTGGTAAAAATGCAGTTGTTATTATTACAGCTCCCGATAAGCCAACAACTAGAATCCCTACCGATGCCGCTATCGATGCTGCGATGAAAAATATGAGTTCTCTGTCATTGGAACCTTTTAATGATAAAATTGCTGACGGACCTTTGGTAACAGGGAAATTTGAGGGTTCACCGATTGTTTTAGCAAAGCAAAATAGCTTTGACATTCAGGAGTGGAATTTGAAGAATGGAATTAAAATATTTGCCAAGGCAACGGATTTTAAAAATGATCAGCTTTTGTTTTCTTCTTATAGCTGGGGCGGTTGGTCTTTATATCCGGAGAAGGAATATTTAACTTCAGTCTATGCAGATGAGATTGTAGATGAATCCGGATTTGGAAATTTCTCTGCAACTCAATTGGAGAAAAAACTGAGTGGGAAAGTGGTGAGTTGTTCACCGTACATTTCAGAGTTAATGCAAGGATTTAATGGAAGTTGTTCAACTAAAGATCTTCAAACTTTATTTGAACTGATCTATGGCTATGCAACCAATCCACGAAAAGATGGTGATGCATTTAATTCATTCATTGATCGTCAAAAAAGTGTTTTGAAAAACAGGCATTCTGATCCTCAGGCTGTATTCATGGATACAGTGGCTTATATCATGTCAGGTTACAACGAACGATACAAAGCTAAAACCGAGTCAATGTTTGATCAGATTTCGTTAGACCGTGCTTTTGATATTTATAAGGAGCGATTCAAAGATCACAATGGTTCTGTTTATGTCTTTGTTGGAAACTTCAACATGGATACATTAAAGGCACTGACAGCAAAATACCTGGGAAGCCTTCCTGCAGCAGGAAATCGACCTAATTGGCAAGACATAGGAGTTGAAGCGCCTAAGGGCAAAGTAACAAAAACAGTTTTAAAAGGAGAAGCTCCTAAAAGTGTTGTCATGTTGAGATGGAATTTGCCATTTGACTACAACCGGAATAACCGGAATGAAATGACTGCCTTAAACAAATTGGTGAGTATTCGTTTGAGAGAAGTATTACGTGAAGATAAAAGTGGTGTTTACGGAGTAAGTTTCAATTCTTCGCCACAGCATTTTCCAAATCAAAAACTTGAGCAATCTGTTTATTTTAGTTGCAATCCTGCGAATGTAGAATCTCTTATTGAAGCGGCATTGGATGTCTTACAGGAAGTGCGAACGAAAGGTTGTGATGAGAAAAATCTATTGAAGATTAAAGAAACATTTATCCGCGAACGTGAAACATACATGCGTGAAAATCAATTTTGGTTGAATGTCATCATGTCTTCTTATCAAAATGGGGAAGATGTAAACGATTTAAAAAATTACAATGCTTGGGTGGAGTCGCTAAAAACGACTGACTTCTTAGCTTTTGCAACGAAATATTTACAGGATACCAATTTTGCTAAGTTTGTTTTGTTACCTGAACAGAAGTAACAACATTATTCTTTTTCGAGCCGGTGAATGACTTCATCGATTTCATCGGCTTCGACCCATTGAAGATCTTCCTGCTTGCGCATCCAGGTCATTTGACGTTTTGCATAGTGTCGTGTGTTTTGTTTGACCAGATTGATAGCCTCTGACAAAGAAACCTTTCCATCGAAGTAGTCAAAGAACTCGCGGTAACCTACTGTTTGCAATGCATTCGTATTCCTATAAGGTAGGAGTGTTCTAACTTCTTCCAGCAAACCTTTTTCAATCATACTATCTACTCTCTTGTTAATCCGTTCATACAATTCATCACGGTCAATTAACAAGGCAATTTTATAAATATCAAAAGGGCGGTCTTTTTTGGTTTGCGTTCTGAAAGATGAATAAGATTTTCCTGAAAGTTGGATTACTTCCAATGCTCTTAAAATTCTATGAGGATTATTCAGATCAACAATTTGGAAATATTCAGGATCTTCTTTTTGCAATCTGTCCTTCAGTGATTGCAAGCCGTTTTCTTTCCACTCACGTATTAGTTCGGTGCGAATGGTTTCATCGGCTTCGGGCAGCTCATCAATACCTTCACAGAGTGCTTTTATATACAAGCCACTTCCTCCGGTGACAAAAACGGAATCGTGTTTTTGAAATAATTCACTTACTAATTGAAGTGCGTCGTTTTCAAATCTGCCAATGTTATAGTCTTCATCAGGATTTAGAAAATCAATGAAGTGATGTGGAACAGCAGCTTGTTCCTGCTTGCTTGGTTTAGCCGTACCAATATTCATTTTTCTATAAAACTGCCTGGAATCAGCACTTAAAATCTCGCTTTTAAAATGAGCAGCAAGTCGAATAGTGAAAGCAGTCTTGCCGGAAGCAGTAGGGCCGGTAACGACAATTATTTTTTTTGTTCTCAAGCGGTTAATTTTAAAAAGAGAACAGCAAGAAATCGGTTTTTATAAAAAGAACTGAAAAATAATGATAGAATACGATTAAGATTCATCTGTCTCAGCGAAACCATCTTCTTCAGCTCCATCACCTTCTGCAGTTTCAAATTCATCTGTTCCATCTTCGTCTGTTGATGCTACAAATGCACCTTTATCTTCGCCTTCAGGAATCTCGCTTTCATCTACACCCATATCTTCTGTTTCAACTTCCGGTTCATCTTCTTCATCTTCAAGATCCATGTCGAGATCAAAATCTTCGGGAGCCGGAACAGGAATCGCCGCAGCACCTCCGAATTGTTTAGGTGCCTCGCCCATGGTACGTACCGTTCGGGGATAGGAAGCACCGGCTTCATCTTCCCGGTTTATTTTAATTAATTCCAGACGGAATGTCCACTGATTATCGCTGTCAAAAATGTAATATATTTTCTGATGAGGATCGACAATAAAATCACAAAGGCGTGATTTTTTTAAAGAGCTTATGATTGATTGTTGCTCCTCGCTGACTTCGCGATTAGAAACTTCTTTTCCTTTTTTCCAGTTATCATCACTCATGAAAAAGGAGGCAACTTTCGTTGCTTCAAATCCAATGGCATTGTTAATTGCAAAATGAAAGTCTTCGAATGTTTGATTTGAACGAATTTCAATATCACGTGAAATTTCTTCATGATCTTCGAACGTAACTCTAAAGCGGTAGTTGGCCATTTGACTAAGGTAAGTTTTTCAAAAATAGAAAGAAAAAGTACTCGTAAAATGTTCGTGTAAAATTTATTTTCTGTTTTTATCGGGAACAAATAGTGGATAAATATTTCTTGAAAATAAAAATAACATTAATTTTCAATCTTCTGCCTTCAGAATCAGCACAAACTCAAGCGATGGCCTAGATTTTTGCAGGACTCAGTCCCATTTCTTCAGCAATCTTTAGCATAAAGACATAAGCTTCATCGTAATCGTTACGAATGTCTCCTTCTAGAATTGCTTCCCGGATTGCATTTTTAATTTGTCCTACTTCTTTCCCGGGCTTGAGTCCAAAAATTTCCATTATGTGTTCACCGGTCACCGGTGGCTGCCAATTGCGGATCCTGTCTTTTTCTTCGACTTCCTTTAGCTTCTCCTGGACAACACGAAAATTATCTTTGTACTTGCGGATTTTGTATTCATTTTTCGTAGTCACATCTGCATGACATAAAATCATCAAAGCATCGATGTCGTCTCCTGCATCAAAAAGCAATCGACGGATGGCTGAATCAGTGACGTGTTCCTGTGCTAAAACAATGGGACGTAAATGAAGTTGGACAAGCTTTTCTACAAACTTCATCTTTTCATTCAACGGAAGTTTTAACTGCCTGAAAATATGTTTGACCATTCTTGCACCTTTGTCTTCGTGACCGTGGAATGTCCAGCCATGTTCTTGTTCAAATTTTTTGGTAGCGGGTTTTGCAATGTCATGTAAAATTGCACCCCATCGAAGCCATAGATCGTCTGAGGCCTTTGCAACATTATCCAGTACTTGTAAAGTATGGTAAAAATTATCTTTATGTCCTTTACCGTTAATGTATTCAACTCCGTAGAGTAAACACATTTGAGGAAATATAATTTGTAAAATTCCTGTCTTAAATAATAAATCTAATCCTACTGAAGGTTTGCCGGAAAGAATTATTTTATTCAATTCTTCAATTATTCTTTCAGCAGAAACAATTTTAATTCGTTCCTTATTTTTTTGAATGGCTTCAAGTGCAATCGGATCAATGGTAAAATGGAGTTGAGACGCAAAACGAATGGCTCGCATCATTCGCAAAGGATCATCGGAAAAAGTGATTTCCGGATCCAATGGCGTGCGGATCATTTTGTCGTGTAAATCTTGCGTGCCATTAAATGGATCAACTAACTCACCAAAATTAGATTCGGTTAAATGGATAGCCATTGCATTGATGGTGAAATCTCTGCGTTTTTGATCATCTTCAATTGTGCCTTCCTCAACAATAGGTTTCCTTGATTCACGTCTATAGGATTCTTTTCGGGCACCTACAAATTCAATTTCAAGTTCGTCGTATTTAATCATTGCTGTACCGAAATTCTTAAAATAATTTACGGGAACGTTTTTTCCCAGACGGGCGGAAACACGGTGGGCAAGATCAATCCCGCTGCCGGTCACCACGACATCAATATCTTTCGAATCTCTTTTTAAAAAAATATCCCGCACATAGCCACCGACCACGAATGCCTCTGTATTCATGGCTAGTGCTTCTTCAGCAATAATGCTGAAAATCGGATGTTGCAGATGTTTCTTCAAGTTCTGTCGGTGGAAAAGTGGCGCAAATTTAACAACATCTGCGGAATACTCACCTATTTAGCATTGATAAATCGAATGATACCACCTTTTCCTATTTCAATTTTTGTTTCATCTTTTTTTGAAAAGGCCGAGGTAAATTGTTCCAGTTTCATATCGAAGGCAGGATGGTCGGCGCTTGCCGGAACGCAATATAATGCGCGTCTGATTCCTGCTGCAAGAGAATAGGTTAGTTCGTCTTTTGAAAGTCTGAACGCTGCTTTATTATCCTGCATAAGGAAAATAGAATCGATATTTTTTACATTATTAAAAATGATGGTTAAAGGTTTTTCAGCAAATTCCAGAAGTGCAAATGTTTGTTCAGGAATGGATGGAATGTAATTATCCAGCCTCACTTCAACATCAACAATGAAAATGCCTGCTTCGGGTTTTAAGGAGCTGAATGAACGAAATTTTTCTACGACTTGCGGATTGGAAATATCTCCTCCTATAACCCATTCAGTATCTGCTCTGAAAAATACAAGTCCGCCTTTTCGAAGTACATCAATTGCGTTTTTTATTTCCTGTTTGTTGTCGCTCATAATATGTCAGTGATTTCAATGGAGTGAGCACATTTAAAATGAATCAATGGACAGTTCAGATAACCATGTAATCCGCAAGGTCTGCATGATAAATCCAGTCGTGTCTGTACAACTTTTGATTTATCCGATAATGGTCCGAAACCGAATAAAGGTACAGTAGAACAATAGACGACTGTGACCGGTGCATTCAT
>JAYSPU010000135.1:0-2192 GCA_043721935.1 Bacteroidota bacterium
TTTGTTTGGATATTCATAAACAAAAATGGGCAGGGGTGAACCCTGCACCCTACATGGGCAAATTGTGGCAACGCAATTATCATGAACACATCATCCGCAACGAACAATCGTATCAAACCATATCTGAATACATCATTAATAATCCTGTAAAATGGAATGATGATAAATTTTTTACCGAATAAATTGAAAAATGTAATAATGAAAATGACAAGTAACACAACGATAAAATTTGACGAAGCAATTGCAAATACTCAAAAATTTATAGAACAAATGGAGCAAATGGACGATAAAAAATTATCAAAACATCTTGATTTGTTTCGCCATCAAATGGAAAAGGCATATCAGCAAAATAATGATGCAGCTTACAACCTTTTATATGAATATGAACAGCAAACATTAATAGCCCGCATTAATAAAAATTTTGTTATTAAAAAATAAAATTGAATATTACTAAAGCAGAATTAATAAAATCAAAAAGTGATAATGAAAGAGGAGCAATTGATAATCCAGTTGTTAATGCAGATGGAGAGGAAGTTTTTGTGCGCCTTTCAGCGTTTGAGAATGACAGAAGAATTGACAAGGTAAAAATGTGTTTACGGGAAGGGAGTTACACAACAACTATGGAAGATTATTTGAAATGCAAAATCACAAATGCTGACCCGGTTGAACGCTACGCTTTACCAAACAATGATAAAATTCAATTCGCTTTCTATATTCAACCACTGAAGTCCGACACTTTGCAAAGAGGAATTGTACAAACAGCAAACGGAAAACGAGGAGGAGGAAAAGAAGCATACTTTGCCAAAGGCACAGCAGCAGGAACATTTAAGAAGCAAACACCTTATTAAAAACATACAGTCATGCAAACACGAACTTTAAAATTGACAGACAGTTTTATAAATGTTTTAATAAATCTTCCGGAAAGTGGAATGGGTTATCAATTAGTGAGAGTAATTTTGAAAAGTGGTAAAGTATTACATCAACACAAGGTTTTCAATTCAGAATTATTGCTGTTAGAAGAAAACGAAAACATCACGATCAAAGACATTGAGAAAATTGAATTGGAAAATAGAAAATGAAAGGCCAACGCACATTGAACGCACATTCAAGTACTAAATAATCTACTTGAAAGAATTGCAAAGTAGAAGCATGGAAATTTAAATTGTCTAATGTTACTGTTTATAATTCGAGCGGTAAGTTTTAGATTACTTCATAATTTATTTTCATTAATGCCCAAAACGATAGTAGTCATTGAAGAATTAGCATGTACTCTTCATTGCACAATATTTCCAAGTAAGTGCCGTTCAATCAATTATTAATCTGTAATAGCCAACAATGAAATCATCCAGCATTTTCGCAGTCCTAATTATTATGACAGCTTCTTTCTCTGCTATCGGACAAGAGCTGCAAAAGAAGCCAATAAAAAGAATCAATGTCCGAGACATTTGGATTCAATCTGGAATTTTTAACGAGGGAAATTCAAACGGTACACTTGCAGAATTTAAAACGCTTGCTCCGGAATCGGTGTTATTGAACAATGATATGACCGGTTTTACTCAAAGGAATGGTTTTATGTCAACCGGTACTTCCGTATTCTCAGCAATGTTAGGAATTCAATTTAGTGACAAGCAAAAAACATTTTACAAAGTAAATCCATTGTTGCGAATTGGTGTTAGTTATTTTTCAGGAACACAACTGACGAATAGTTTATTTAAAGAAGTGCGTCGACCATATGATACCTTAACTTCTACACAAACAGGACAAACAATATATATTGATTCGATAACGACTGAGCGTTATAGAATGAACTATTTGTCCGACCAAATTCGAATTGATGGTTCGCTTATTTTCAGAACCAATCCCGAAGCCCGTTGGTCGTGGTATGCAGGGATAGGTGTTTCAGCCGGACTATCTATAAACGCTAAAACAGAGATTAGCTATGACACTGAAGCAATGAAGGAAACAAGTAGTTCAAGCGGAGGAACATCGCATTCTTTTGAAGGTTATTTTGGTTCAGACAATCGTAAAGTAGAATTTTTTCGAAATAAAAATAATTTTGGTGCATCAACCTATATCCCTATGGGAGTGGACTTTAGAATTGGAAAGAAAAGTGAGTTTTGGAAAATGACTCATCTGTTTTATGAACTGAGACCGGGAATAAACATGACATCAATTCCTGAACTCAGGACAAT
>JAYSPU010000136.1:0-3588 GCA_043721935.1 Bacteroidota bacterium
AATTGACAAGAATAAATTCCAGTAGAGTTAGTTGTTAGCGTAGATGATGTTGCCCCTTGCATTAAACTGTTGTTGAAATACCATTGGTATGACAGAGCATTCAAATTAGATTGAAGTGTAACAGATGCTCCTTGACATAATAAATGTTCGGTTGGAGAAATAATTTCCAGAGGAGACAACACGCTATCTAGTAATTGATATGTCGTAGAGGTGTCTGAACAAGTTGGGCTTGTAATTATTACACTGTAATAGCCGGGAGTAGACGTTGTTAATGTTGGATTAGTTGAACCACTGATAGGAGATGAATTCAGCAGCCATCGATAAGAGTAGTTCAGATCCGTGCTAGTGTTGGTGGTCAAAGTTGCAGCCGATCCATTGCAAATTCCGTTATTGTAAGTGTTAATAATATTAGTGTTATTTAATGGATCAGGAAGTATTGTTACTATATCAGTTACAATATTACAGTTATAGATAGGGATAGAATATGTGACATAATACTTACCTGGAGTATTAATTGCTAATGTCGAAGAATTAGAGCCAATCTGATTTAAATAATTTCCAAAATCGCGATACCACTCATAATTTGCGTTTGAAAAGAACGGAACACTCAATATACATTGATTATTATTGTCACAAGTATATTTCGTAGAATAATTGAGATTGAGGCTATCAGCATCGGGAACGGTAACTGAATTCAAAGCGATAGAGTCACCGGAGTCCATATATATGGTACATGAATAAATACCTCTCATGCTACACTGATATGTATTTGAAGTGGGACTAGATGAAAGAAATAAATTGTTTCGATACCATTTATATGTTAAGACATTACAACCATAGGTATACGCTGTCAATACTGGATTTTTGCAGTCTGAGAATCCTAATTGTGGTAGATAAGCAACAGTCGTAATTGTATCGGAATGTTGTAATCCGCACTGAGGTGTAAATACCTCACAATAGAACTCTCGTCGGTTAGTAGTATCTTTCGCCCAATAATTTTGTGATGTTGCATTAGGAATTGGATTATTGTCTTTATACCATTGATAACTTGCTTGTATGTTATTCATTGAAATGGAAAGTAGTAATGAATCGTTTGGGCAAATAATGTAGTCTTTATCTGGAATTGGTGAGATTCGTGGTCCTTCATACATCGACGGGGATACTGAAAGAACGTTCGAAACAGAAGGAGACAATAATGGACAATGAGCACTCGGGAAAATCGTTATTGAATAATTTCCCGGGTATAGTGCTCTGCAATATGGATGAGAACCTGGATTCCAATTTTGCGTAGGAGTGTTCCAAAATATATGAGAGGTTGTAGAAACGTTTGAAAAAATAGTTGGATATCCATCTCCGCAAAAGCCGGGAGCGGGGATGGATATAATTGGATTTATTATTTCATTCGTTAAATATACTACATGAGAAATATTTGAAGTATTTATTCCACATGAATTACTTAGAGTACAATAATAGTCGCCAACTGTTTGTGGTCGATAGTAATCTAACGTATCATTTGTTAGTAGTATATTGTTTTTATACCATTGAGTGTGATAAACGTAAGTATCCGATATGTATGGCAAATACAAAGTTTGAATATTACACGGAACTCCGTTGAAGGCATTGTATCTCAAAGTATCCGTTATTGATGGTATAGGAATGGAACTGTTGTTGAAGGAAATATGGCCGGAAGTGTCGACGCCACATTGATTTGTTGCAACCACTTGGTAAATTCCATTTTGATTTGGCCAAGGCAAATAATCAAGGGTGTCATTGATTTGAAGAGTGTCGTTCCTGAACCATTGAAAAGTGCAATATGCATTCCACCCAATATCTGAGTTAAAAGTTCTATTGAGAGTATCTAATTGACAATATCCTATAGATTGGTCAGCATGATTCACACTAGGCGGATGAATTCGAAGCAGAGTAAGTTTGTTTGAATAATATGTTTTATCGCCTCTAATTGCGATTAGAGAAAAAACTAAATCTGAAGTAGGGCTGGTATTTATCCCGGAAATAAGATGCTGATGAAAATCAATAGAGGAAATTGGTTGGTCGTTGAGAAACCAAAAATATTTTGAATAACCTATTGGTGCTTCCAGAATAAAACTATCAATACTACAAGCTGAAAATACACTAGCTGTAGTTATTAAAATACTGTCAGAATTGCAGGACAAGTTTGGATCTGAAATAACCAGGCTTGCAGCTGAACTTTGAATGGGTGTTAAAGGGTTTGGAGAAGTAAAAAAATTTGTCACTGATCTTGAAAGTACGAAATTTCCATTTCTTAAAAATGTAAACGATTCAGGTATGTCAACGAATCGATTTGCCCAATCTATTCCATAATACGAAGGACGAAAATATAATGCAGTGTCTATTTTAAAGACGTCTATGGGGTCAAATGATGAATGATAACGGTTAGTATTGATATTTTCCGAATAAGTAAGTAAATAGATAGATGTGTCGGAGATATATTTTAAATCTTTACAAGGAGGAAGAAATAATAAAGGAGTATAAAGTAATGTTCCATTTATGTCGAAATTTGAAAGTAGAAGAGAACGACGGGAGAAGATACTTTTTATCACTCCACCTATCAGTAATTTATTTTGTGAAGGGATATATTGAATTTTTTTGAATTCGGAATTCCCTTGTGTGTAATAATAAGTTTTTGTCCATAGAGAATCTCCTGAAAAATTCAAGCAAAAAATACAGCCATTATTTGAAGTGTCTGTATATTCTGTGCCAACTAAATAAATATTTATTCCTGCTATTAGAATAGCATCGTTGCAAACCTGAGAGAGTGGCTTATCCCATGTCTTTTCCCAAACAAGACTACCACTAGTTGTAACTCTCATAACTTTAAAATTTTCTTTTGTTGTTCCGGTTTTTGTTGTTCCCGAAAGCAGTAGGTCTCCATTTGGAAGAACAGTGATTGCAGTACAAAATTCATCGCGGCTTCTGGAAAAATTTTTCGTCCAATATTTACCCCCTAGCTGATCTACTTTTGTAAGTGAAAACGAAAACAACCCATTTGAATTACTGCTACTGCAACCGGCAATAAAAATTTCTTTATTTGGTGTAACAATCATTGCGACTGCTGAATCGGTACCGTCTCCACCAATCACATTAGATGAAATTCGATTTCCCTGAGCATCTAGCCGATGGAGTAAAATATTTGTATTTTGATTTCCATAGTTAGAGGTGTTCACTGCAAATAATAAATTTCCGGATGGAGTTTCTACGATTGGCCCCGCATATTCCGGCCCTGACATTTCGGGTTTTTGAAAAATTCTTTGTCCAACTTGCGATTTTGAACTTAAAAATGAAATGATAAAAACGAAAGAAAGAAGTATTTTCATTAGGGGTTGGTTAGATAAGTTCAATGTAGGAATTGTTTTAACAATTGCAATCAATTTTTTGGCAAAGTGGTTAATAGAGACTGTTATCTATGCCCGTGTTATTGCGAACAAATCAGATATTTATCAATCCACAAAAAAAAGGCGACTCTTTCGAATCGCCTTTTTTAAGTTAGAGAGGTATTTAATTATCTCATTAAAATTAATCGTCCGCTATGTAAGTTGCTATTTGTAA
>JAYSPU010000137.1:0-6834 GCA_043721935.1 Bacteroidota bacterium
AATAAAATAAAAGTCCGGCATTGTCCGAACTTTTTTATTTATATTAGTTGAAAGTAAATTTTTTCAGATCGGATATTTTATAGATATATTTTTGTGACCTTTCTTTCACTGTTCAATCTCTTTAAATATGAAAAAGATATTATTCGTTTTAGTTATTCTTTTTCCTGTTATAGGAAAAGCACAGTTTGTCAATATTCCTGATCCTGTCCTGGTTCAATCTCTGCTCAATAGAGGATATGGTTCATGTATGTCAGGAAATTCTATTGATTCAACTTGTTCATTGGTTGGCAATACTACATATCTTGCTTTTTTTAGTGAAGCTATTGCCGACTTTACCGGAATTGAAGCATTTGTAAATCTTCGGAATTTAAAGACTATTTCTAGTGCGCCAGGAGTTGTATTCACCAATTTCCCTTTCTCTCTAGATTCATTTTCATGTATAAGTAGTGCAATCACTTCTTTACCTGCATTGCCACCGAATTTGATATACCTGAGTGTGGCCAATAATAGATTAACCAGTTTACCGTCTTTACCTAATTCTTTAAAAGATTTAAGTTGTGCCGGTAATTTAATTACCTCAATCCCTGCATTGCCGACAGCATTGATAAATTTTTCCTGCAATATGAATCAATTGACTTCTTTACCTGCATTACCTACAGGAATTCAAACGATTAATGCGAATGGTAATTTACTCTCTACTATTCCTGTGCTTCCATCATCATTGCTTTCACTATTGTGTTCTGGAAATCAGCTAACCATTTTACCTGTATTGAATACCAATCTGACTACTCTGAATTGCTCAAAAAATTTAATAACATCTTTGCCATCTTTGCCAACATCACTTCAATCATTAAACTGCTGGCTTAATCTAATAACGGTTCTACCGGCGTTAAATAATGGACTCCTGAACCTACTTGTGAATGGAAATTTGCTGACAGTTCTCCCAGCTTTGCCTTCAACACTTACAGTTCTGAATTGCGCAAATAATACTATTACTCTACTCCCGACATTGCCATCCACCTTATTGAATCTTGATGCATCTTATAATTTACTTACTTCACTACCTGTTCTTCCTTCCGGACTTCAGTATTTATATTGTGGATCGAATCAGATAAGCGTTCTCCCTGTTTTCCCATCGTCTCTTGAATATATTTCTGCTTTTCAGAATCTGTTAACATCTATTCCTGATTTACCTCCCGGATTAATAATTTTTGACTGCTCGGACAATTTTTCACTTTCGTGTCTCCCTTATTTATTTCCGAATATGATTCTTCATTTTGAAAATTGTCCGGTTACCTGTACACCTAATTACGTTTACTTGTGGGTAAGCAATCCGGACATAAATACACTTCCATTATGCGATGCCAATTCAACTTGTCCTTACTATTATAATTTCAGAGGGACTTGCTATGTCGATGTAAATTCAAATTGTATGCAGGATATTGGAGAGCCTTCCATTGATCAGTTGATGATTTCACTGAATGATTCTGCAGGTAATTCATTGCAGCAAATTTCTGCCCGTGCCGATGGATTATATTCTTTCGATGTTCAAACGTTTGGTATTTATCAAACTACTATTGATACAACAGGACTTCCTTTTTCAATCTATTGCCCGGCCGGCGGAAAGTATACGGATACATTATCCGGTTCTGATACGTTGCGTGTGCAAAATGACTTTGGATTTCAATGTAAGAGCAATTTTGATTTGGCGGCTTGGTCTATACTTGGATTTAGAGCAGCCGTTGGCAGACCATTGGATATAACTTTTGAAGCAGGAGATGTGGCGAACAGGTATGGTGTCAGTTGCACTAATGGTATTTCCGGAACTATAACATTTACTATTTCCGGTCCGGCAACTTATACTGGAACGGTGAATGGCACTTTGCCAATTTCTGTTAACGGTAATGTTTTGACCTATACTATTAATGATTTTGGAACATCAGGCTATTCGTATTTTCCTGAATTTCTTGTTGATTCTACAGCGACAACTGCAGATCAAATTTGTTTAACAGTTTCTATTCACGCTGTTTCTCCTGAGGCTGATACTCTGAATAATACTTTTACTATTTGCAAACCTGTCCTTTCAAGTTGCGATCCGAATGAAAAATGGTGTTATCCATCCGGTATCACAGATACTACAAATCATTGGTTTTACTATACCATAAAATTTCAAAATACAGGAAGCAGTGAAGCTTATAATATTTATCTACTTGATACAGTTGATGCAAATTTAAATGTTTCTTCTTTTGATTTACTCGCATTAAGTCATCCGGGATATGTTCAGATTTTAGAAAACAATGTGCTCAAATTTAATTTTTCAACTATTTTACTGCCGGATAGTTTTACGAATGAATCTTCCAGTCATGGTTATGTTCAATATAGAATAAAGCGAAAAGAAAATTTACCATTAGGTACACAAATTCGCAATACGGCTTATATTTATTTCGATTATAATTCAGCTGTTGTAACGAATACTACTGTCAACACCTTGGATGATGGAACAAGCGTAGCCAATCTGGAAAATAAAATTTCACTATTTGTTTATCCGAATCCATTCAATCAAAGACTACTGATTCAAACAAATGTTATAAATGGAACCTATTCAATTATAAATATTAGTGGGGTAGTAGTGATGAAAGGAAAATTAACAGGAGAGCAAACCTCTTTAAATACTTCAAATCTGATTGACGGAATGTATTTTGTACGCATTGAATCCGATAAAGGAATTGCAGTCAAAAAGATTATCAAATAAAAAGAAAGTCCGGCCAAAACCGGACTTTCTTTTATTAAAATGATTTTTATTTTTTCGCCTTTTCATTTGTCATTTACATTTTTGACATCTGATGACCTTTGATCATTTCGCCCATGAATAAATTCATGGGCTATTGATTTTATATCATTTCACTCATGAATAAATTCATGGGCTATTGATTTTATATCATTTCACCCATGAATAAATTCATGGGCTATTGATTTTATATCATTTCACCCATGAATAAATTCATGGGCTATTGATTTTTGACATGTTATTTAAAATCCCCCGCCTGTACAATCGTAATCTTCGCAGGTAAAATCCATTTCTTCATGGCTGCATTGACTTGTGCGACGGTTAAGTTGTCAACTGCTTTCTCGAGTGCGCTGTCCCAGTTGATGCTTCGGCCTAATTCGAGGTAATCGTTCAGTCGGGTGGAGAGGTAGTCGTCTGATGAACGATTTTTACTTCTGCTTTGCAGGTAGCCTGATTTAGCATCTTTTAATTCTGCTTCGGTAAATCCGTCTTTCAACATCTTATCTAATTCTTCTTTGTATGCTGCAATAAGTTTGGCGGAATTTTCCGGATTGTAAATTGCGTATGAACCAAATCCGCCGTTCTCATCCTGACTGCTTACCTGTAAGAAAGAACCTACTCCATAACTCAATCCTTCTTTCTGACGGATGCGAGTGGCAAGACGTGAATTTAAAAATCCACCACCTAAAATAAAATTACCCATTACCAGAGCAGGGTAATCAACATTGTCATCTCTCATTTTCAACGCCAGTGCTCCGGCCATCATGGCATTGGTTTTATCCGGTGTGATAACTTTCTCTTCTTTCATTGGTGCGTCAAAGTAAACACTTGCTGCACGTACATAGGCTTCAGGTGAATTCCAATTGGCGAGGATAGAAATTAATTCATCAATTACAGTCTTTGAATCAAAATCTCCGACAACAGAAACGGATGCATGTACACCATTATAAAAAGAAGCATAGAAATTTTTAATGTCATCCAATGTTACCTTCTGAATTTCTGCTGCAGATTCTTCAAATGTTTTCGGACTACGGAAATCTGTTTTCGGATAGTTGTTTGTCAGTATGGTAATGCGATTGAAAGCCAATGTTTGTGGTTCGCTTTTCTGCTGATCGATTTCTGCTAACTGACTTTGTTTCAATTTTTCGAATTCATTAAGAGGGAATGAAGGCTCTCGCAGCATTTCACGAACCAATGCCATTACCTTACTTAAATTTTCTTTCGTAGATTTAATGCTGACCATTACTTTTTGATCAGCCGAAAAAATATTTACCTCCGATTGAATTTTAGATAACAAATCACTGATTTGTTCGGCCGTTTTAGTTTTTGTGCCCCGTTCTAGCATCGATGGAGTCAATTCCATTGCTGCATCTTTGTTTTCAAGCGTTTTTAAACTTCCAACACGTAATGCAATCATCACTTTAACAGCACCACCGCGAGTCGATTTAGGGAGTAAAACATATTTTGCTCCGCCTTCAATTGTTCCTTTTGTCGAACGCTTTTCAATGTTTTCTGTTGACGGATCAAAAGCTTCTGCTGCAGCAAGCGCTGCTTTTCCTTTGTAGCCTTTTACCAATGAATCAACTGCAGGTGGCATTGGAACTTTTGCACGATCAGGAGTTTTGTCAGGAATGAATAATCCTGATGTGCGATTGCTTGGTTTTAAATATGCTGTTGCTACTCGGTTTACATCTTCCGGTTTTACCTTTTCAATATTGTCACGGTAGATAAAAAATAATCTCCAATCACCTTGTGCAATGAATTCGCTTAGCAATGTACCGACACGATCAGAGTTATTGAACAGTAAATTAAAATCTTTTAACAAATTTGATTTTGCACGATCTGTTTCTTCCGCTGTTGCCGGAATATATTTCATGCTGTCCAATACTTCAAACATTCTTTTTTGCGCAGCTTCAACTGATTTTTCTTTTAGTACATCGGCGGAGAAATAAATAAAGCCCGGATCTTTTAGTGCAAAAGCAAAACCGTATTCATTGCTTGCCATTTTTGATTCTACCAATGCTTTGTATAGTCGTCCTGAAGGATTGTTGATGAGTACGTCAGTGAGCACATCGATTGCTGCATAATCCGGATGAGAGCCCGAAGGAATGTGATAACCACAACTAGTAACCTGAATGTCACCAACACGACGTAAGGTCACCATTCGCTCACCGTCTTGTGTTGGTTCTTGTGTATATGGTTCGTACAGTTTACGAGTCGGACGAGGAATTGAACCAAAATATTTATTTACCAATGCAATGGTTTTTTCTTCGTCTACTTTTCCTGCTACAATTAATACTGCATTATCAGGCTGATAATATTTTTGATAAAAAGCTTTTAAATTATCGATTGGAACTTTTTCAATGTCTTCTTTTGAACCGATGGTTGACTTACCGTAGTTATGCCAGATGTAAGCAGTAGACAAAATTCTTTCCATCAATACTCCTGAAGGATCGTTTTCCCCACTTTCAAATTCATTTCGAACTACAGAAAATTCTGATTCCAGATCTTTTTTTGCAATGAATGAATTGACCATGCGATCACTTTCAAGACTCAATGCCCAATTCAGGTTTTCATCGTTTGCTGAAAATGTTTCGAAGTAATTCGTGCGGTCGTACCACGTGGAACCATTCGGACTTGCACCATGTGAAGTTAATTCCTGCGGAATGTTTGTGTGACCTGTCGAACCTTTGAACACCATGTGTTCGAGCAAATGCGCCATTCCGGTTTCGCCATAACCTTCCATTCGCGAACCCACGAGGTAAGTGACGTTAACCGTCATCGTAGCTTTTGAAGGATCAGGAAAAATCAGGACGCGAAGTCCGTTGTCTAATCTGTATTCTGTAATTCCTTCAACAGAAGTAACTTTTCTGGGAATGGATTGTGAGAAAGATGCAGATGAAATAAACAAAGCCATTACAATGGCCAGCCTTTTAAATAGATTCATAAAGCGTTTAGGTTAGGGGTAGTAAAAGTAAACAACCTTTTATCAAACGCAAACTATTCAACGGCTTCCAAACCTGAGTTTAAGCCTTATTTCTGTGTTGTTTTGAGCTTTTTTTAGTAGATTCGCGGCATATCAAAAACAAAATAAGTGGAAAAACTACTTTCAGGTAAAACGGCGCTCATCACAGGTGCATCAAAAGGAATTGGTCGTGGTATCGCTCTTAAATTAGCACAGCAAGGAGCCAATGTGGCCTTTACTTATTTGTCATCTGTAGAAAAAGGTCAGGCGCTTGAAAAAGAATTGCAAGCCTTTGGTGTAAAAGCAAAAGGATATCAATCCGATGCTTCTGACTTTAAGGCGGCAGATGATTTGGTAACCGCTGTTATGACAGACATGGGCGGACTTGACATCGTCGTGAACAATGCTGGAATTACCAAAGACGGATTGCTCATGCGTATGACGGAAGAAAACTTCAACGATGTAATTCGTACAAATTTGAATTCTGTTTTCAATATTACAAAAGCTTGTCAGAAGCCAATGTTAAAGCAGCGTCACGGAAGTATTATAAATATCAGCAGTGTAGTAGGAGTGAAAGGCAATGCAGGACAGGCAAATTATGCTGCTTCGAAAGCAGGCATCATCGGTTTTACAAAATCGATAGCGCTTGAATTAGGTAGTCGGAATATCCGTTGCAATGCAATTGCACCCGGATTTATTGAAACAGAAATGACCGATGTTTTACCTCCTGAAACCGTTAAACAATGGCGCGAAGCAATTCCCCTCAAACGCGGCGGAACTCCTGAAGATGTAGCCAATGCTGTTCTTTATTTAGCGTCCGATCTTTCCGCTTATGTAACGGGACAGGTGTTGAATGTGGATGGAGGAATGCTGACGTAGCATTTTGTATTCTGTTTTTGTATTCAGATATTTTATTTGAAATGAAATTCAGTTTTTCTGGTGTTTGCAAAATCTTTAACAGTTTGTGATAGGCTGAAAGCTCATCACCGATTGTCAAAAACACAATCAGTAAAATAGACACGCTCGTGAAAAAAGCATCATTGATTATTAGTTTATTAATCTGCTACTTTTTAATTGAGCC